>JAZABE010000964.1:0-3749 GCA_036137535.1 Planctomycetota bacterium
CAGAAGCCCCGCGAACGTTCTGGGTCGTGTGCGAGATTCTTTGCTGGAGGGCGCGAGGATCATATAAAGAGCATGCGCCGCTCGCGTCATGGCAACGTAGAGTAAACACAGGGATTCAACAGCCTTCCGATTTTTAGCGGCTTGAAACATCTCTTGCATTTGCTCCGGCAAAGCAGCCTGGAGCTTCTGGTTGCGGTAAATGCTAACCCGTTCGATTGAACCGGCAACATCCTGTGTGTCCCACACCACATGCTGTGAATCACTATCGATGTCCGCTTCCAGTTCGGGCAAAACCACCACGTCAAACTCTAGGCCCTTGGATTGATGGATATTCATGACCCGGATGTTGGAAATCAAAGGATCCGCAATTCGCTCGGCCTCAACAAAACTCAAGAAGTCCGTTGTTCGCATCGTGGCAAGTGGCTCAAACCGAAGCGACAGTTCAACCAACTGCTGGAGCCGTCGGCGATCCCGGGTATTGGAAAACGGCCTCAGCTTTTCAGCCCAGCCTGCAAGGGTAACACCGTACCCGGCACCCATCAACGATTTGCGAATAGATCTGGAGACCAGTCGGCTTTGTTCACGATTAAATTCAGGACTTAGTCCAAAATCTTTACCGATTGGTGACGTTGCAACATGAAATGCCGCGATTTGATCATGGGGGTGATCGGCTAATCGCAGTAACGACAAGATGATCTGGACGGCTGCAGAATCAGTCAACGGATTGCCTCCCCGTTCTTCACTCGCCTTGACCCCCAACTTCCGAAGCTCATAAATCAATCGGGCAACCGTCGCGTTCCGTCGCACCAAAATCCCGATCGTTCGGTCAGGCATTAAGGCATTTAGTTCCTTGACTTTTTGAGCCGTGTATTCAAACGTCCTTTCCTCTTGGGCAGCTGAAGAAACCCGGCCATTCGGTTGACCCGCCAACGGCGCCGTGGACAACTGCACAAAGCCCCTGGATTCAGAGAGCACCGTTTGATGTTCGGGAAAGTCCTCAGACCAAGCCTGGACCACGTCTTCGACTGAACCGAGATGATCGTGGTTCCGGATTCCACGGAAGACCCTGTTCACCGTTTCAATGACTGGAAGCACCGAACGGCGACTCTCATTGAGTTGATGATTTTCAATCCCTTCCAATTGCTGCTGAAGCGCATCGAAAATTTCACTTCGCCCACCACGCCATCCGTAGATTGCCTGCTTCACATCGCCAACACAAAAGAATGAAGCCGCCCCCGTCTCAAACAACAGCTTGTTTACAGTTGTGATTCGTTCTGCCAAAGGCTTCACAATTTGCCATTGCCTAAACGATGTATCCTGAAATTCGTCCAACAACAAATGGGAAATCTCGGTGTCCAGGCGAAAATTCTGTTCTTCAGCGTTTGTGGTATTTGACAAACCAGTCAGGTTGCAAGTCACATCTTCAAAACGAATGCCACGATGCCTTTGTTTCAAGTCATCGTAGTGTTTGCCAAAACGCTTCAAGATTTCGAATGTCGCCATCGTTTGATGTTTGAGCTGATGGACTATCAGGGCTTGCGCATGCGCGATTAACGGCCGATAAGCCATTAAAAGCTCTTCTGACAGCTCTTTCCGGTAATAACTGGTCTTACCCTTGAGAATCGAAGCTGGAATCCCTCGGGCCACAAACAACTCCCAGTCATTTAAGTTCGCTGCCTGAACGTCCTCTTGCTTCACTCTCGCTGCTGTTTTGTGCTCAGGTGGCGCAGCCGATTCCAATCGTAAAATTGCCTCCCGGAGCTCTTCACTCTTCAGTGGCTTGGATTCGGGAAAGTTCTGCCAAGCTGCCGGTTCGGTTTCCATAAAAACCGTATAAAGCTTGTTAACCGTGTCAAACAGCAACTCACTGACATTTCTTCTGGCCTCACCTTGAAACAAAACCCGCAACAATTTGGAAATTGTACGGTCCCGATCATCCACGATTGTCTGTTGCAGTGCTTCCCAGCGAATCCGTTGATCCTGCACCTCCTCCAGTATTTCCCAATTCGGAGGAAACCCAATTTCCAAACTAAAGCTCCGAGCAAGTTGTGCAAAATAAGCATCCAGAGTTTCAATCCGCATTCGATGAAGATTGGATGTTAGCTCTTGCAACAGGTTCAAACAGCTTTCACGGCTGAACTGAGAATCACCGAGTTCTTCTGCAAGGGATTTGCATTGATTTTCGTCAGTAACCGCGTCCGAGAGACGCATCAAAATTCTTTCCAAAATTTCACCGGCAGCAAGCCGGGTAAACGTGACGGTCAAAATATCTTCTGGCGGAACTCCGTCATGAATCAAGCCAAGGTAACGATTGGTCAGCTGATAGGTTTTTCCGGTTCCTGCTGACGCTTTAATCACTACGGTCTTTGCCTTGCGATTCATGATTCTCTCCCGCTGACGATCACGGGATTCTCCTCGGGAGACTGTCCCAGCCGGGGCTCAAATACATTGTCCTGACAAATCGCTGCAAATTCCTGACCCGCATACAGAGGAGCCGGATGAACCGGTTCCCAGAACTCAAGATCGACGATCTTCTGGGCACAGCGCCGGGCAACGGAAATAGCTTCCTCGATTTCATCCTCGCTCCACCGGGCAATCGATTCCCCCGTTTCTTTCATCGCTTTGGGAACCAAAATGTAGCCAAGTTGAACATTCCCATCGACACCCATCTCACGAGCAATGTGCTGGTACAAAGGAAGTTGCAAATCGACCCATTCCCCTCGGACTCGGTGGGTTTTTTCGGGTGATTCCGCCTTGTCACCCGTCTTGTAGTCCAAAATTTGCCACAGGTTTGAGCATTCATTGAAATCGATCCGATCGATCACACCCTTGATTTTGATACTGCGACCTTCTTCGAAACCAAAATCACACCCACTGGGATCGACTGTTTTTGTTTCGACGTGTCGAATCTTCCAACCCTCTCGAGTTCGTTTGGATTGCCATTGGGCAAAGCCCTGCAGCCGGTAACGTATCTGCTGAATCTGGATTTCTATCCCCGGCAACCGCTTGCGTCCGAACCGTCGCTGAACCAACTGCTGCAGTTCGTTTTCGAGGTAATCATAAATTTCGGCTTCTTGTTCGCAATCACACAAACGGCTTTCACCAAAGCTGCGAAAAACTTCGTGTAGCAGGCTTCCAAACATCATTCCATTGAGTTCACAATCTCGATCATGAACCGCTTGAAGATTCAACACATGTTGCAAATAAAAACGATAAGGACATTTTAAAAATGTTCGAAACGATGTGACCCCAATCGAATCGATCCTGAGATCAGCAACCTCGGGACGGGGCACAAAAAATTGCGACTCCTGAATCGTCTCGGTCGGCGAAAAAGATTCGACAAAATTGACCGGATTGGAAAATTCACGGATTCGCTCAGCGATGCCTTCCCGGTTGGTGGAAAAGTAAATTCTGGAGGGTGCCAGCGGGTCCCCAGACGAATTCCGTTTGCCGATAATCAGCCGCAAGTTTTTCTTGGAGTGGATCATTGCGCAGACAGCATAGGCATCACGTGCAAACCTTCGCTCGTTGTCGGTCAACTGCATTGCTTTTCGCAGGCTATTGGGCAAAAACATGTCTGCGTTTAATGACTCGGGAATCACCCCTTCGTTGAAACCGGTCACGATCACCGAGTCAGCGACATCTAACGGGAGTTCAAGCCAACCCAGCAACTTCACCGCATCACAGCTCTGAGGTGTCGAGATCTCTTGCTGTCCAATCTTCTGGCTCACCAACCGCAGAACATTAAC
>JAZABE010000965.1:0-3340 GCA_036137535.1 Planctomycetota bacterium
GTATGCTTGACGATTCAAAATCGGACCGGTTGATTCGGCAGTTTGTCCGACGATGGCTGGATTTGGACAATATCGGGACCATGCCACCTTCCCAGGAATTTCTTGAATACTACCGTGACAACCTCGAAACCGCGATGCGTAACGAGACGGAGATGTTCTTTCGGCACGTGCTTGATCACAACCTGCCACTGCGAGAATTCCTGGACGCCGATTATTCGTTTCTCAATCGCGAACTCGCTTTGCACTACGGCATCGAAGGCGTCCAGGGGAACAAGCTCCGGCGAGTTTCGTTCAAAGACAGCCAAAGGGGTGGTTTAATCGGACATGGAGCTTTCCTCACCGCCTCAGCCAACGGCGTGGATACGTCACCTGTCGTCCGTGGCATCTACGTGCTGGAAAAACTGCTGGGTTACACACCACCCTCCCCTCCACCCGATATCCCTGCGATCGAACCAGACATCCGTGGTGCGGTTACAATTCGCGAGCAACTCGTCAAACACCGGGAAAACGCAACGTGCGCTGCCTGCCATCGCAAAATCGATCCACCCGGTTTTGCATTGGAAAACTTCGATGCCATCGGCGGCTGGCGAGACCAGTACGAAGGGAAAAATCCAATCGATTCCACGGGCAGACTTCCAGGTGGAGATTCGTTTCAAACCGTTCCAGAATTCCGCAAACTCCTGGTAACTCGCCAGAACCAGTTTCACCGCTGCCTGACCGAAAAACTGTTGACCTATGCCTTGGGCCGTCGACTGGAATTCGGCGACCGCGTTAGCGTCGATCAGATTCTAACTGAACTCGACAAGAATCAAGGAGGACTGCGGAACCTCATCCACCTGATCATCCTGAGCAAGCCGTTTCTCCATAATTAAATATCGACAATCGAGATAATTGTCCGGGAACGGCTGGATGTTCGCTCCAGTAAACTGGTCAAAAATTGGAGCCAAAGGCTGGTTTCCAAGGGGACCGACAGGCACATGCGGGATCACTGCGCTGCCCAGACTTATTGATCTGCGTTGGGCAGGATGCTGGACTATCGGGATGGCTACCCTGAGTTAAGCTTTTGTTGTGTCCGTAGCCATTGAGTATTGCCCAAGAATCGCACGCAACCGCTTCAATTCCCATCGGGCTCATCACCGGAAGCTTAATCTCCCTGAACCGATACTGGGCACGGCGGGTTGCCCTGCCCGTCGCACCATCCAGACATTCAAGATTGTGTGTCAAATGGTTTTAGGGACACGGTAGACTCTGCAGGAGTTGTTGTGCAACAACGACAGTCGCACCCCAATCTTCGGTTCATCAAATGGGCGGTGACCAAAAGCACACCGCCGATCGGTGTGATCCAGGTCGCAAATTGGGTGAAAAAGCTGGCGTTCTCGATTGGTTTTTCTCCGCTCGCATCATCCAAATCTTGCAATCCGTCAGCGGATTCACAGTCTTCACACGACTCATCACAGCAACTTGCTTCGGATTCCACAGTAACCGAGGTCTCAGAAGCAGATTCGCAGTGTTCGCACGGCTCATCACAGCAACTGGTTTCAGATTCCGCAGTTCCCGGGACCTCAGATTCGCCGCTGCAAGCGGCACAACAATCTCCAGCCATTCCAAATGCAGCACAGGTGATAAATAACAGGCCAACCGAACCAATGGAGACCGGGACCCAGCTCCTATGTCTAAACAACCCTGGAATGAAAGCAATAATCGCGATCAGAAAGCAGACCAGGGCCATCCATTTATGAAACACTTCATCGGCCAGAAAGCTCAACCCCAACGCCGGCAGATAAGCAATGACAAACGGCATTGCCGCACAATGAACCGCGCAGGCGATCGATGCAATAATGCCCAGCCAATCTTGCCAAGTTGTCGTCTTTGCTGCAGCAGTTGTTTGCTGACCTATCGTTAATTCCATTGAATTCATTTAATTTCCTCGATCCCTATTTCCACTCGGGATTTGTGCTATTTACTTGGTTGGATTCGATTTCGGCGTACGCATTGTGATTGTGAATGGACTCAAAATTCTCAGCAGCACACCGGAACCACTCAATTCGCGGTTCGCTGTCCAACGAATTAGCCAAGTCACGCACGATATCTTCCACGAATTTTGGGTTCTCAAAAGCCCGCTCAGTGATCCACTTTTCATCATCCCGCTTCAGAACTGAATACAGCTCGGCCGATGCGGATTGTTCGGCCAGATAAAACAATTCCTCAATCGACATTTGGGCAAGGTCTTTCACCCGAACACTGACAGTCAATTCACTCCGTTGATTGTGCGCCCCAAATTCAGAAATTGACTTGGAGCAAGGACACAGGCTAGTGGCGGGAACCTTGAGCGTTATCACGTTCTCAGCTTGATTGCCACGGGCAATCTCGACCTCGACACCAATGTCGATTTTACCCGGTGCCCCGGAAATTGGCGCCTGCTTTTCAATAAACCACGGAAACTTTACAGCAACAAAGGCGTTTTCAGCTTCAAGACGAAAACGGACTTCCTCACACATTTCAGAGAGAGAATCGATCGTCTGTTCACCACTTAACTCAGTCAAAATCTCTATGAGCCGTGACATGTGCGTACCCCGATCTACCGCAGCGAGCGACACGTACAACTTCCATTCTCCGACCGTATGCTGTACGGAAGCATCCAGCTTTCCCACAGAGCGAAAAGAGAGAGGAAGTCGAATGTCGCTAACGCCTACTTTTTGGATCGCACGTCCGCGCAGATCTTTCTGCGATTGAACGTCAGGCAACGTTTCCATTTAGACTCCTGGTTTACTGATTGGCAGCCAACTTCGAATGTTTTCGACATCCAACGAGGCGTTTGGACGATATTTTATCCAATTGCAACTGTTTTGCAACAACTTTTGGGCAACGAGGGGATGTGAAGGAAATTTACAATAAATAACGGTCATTTGGATGATTCGGTCTTTGCATTCCACAAGACGATGCGTTCTTGCAAACTCTTGAAATGCGTCAACGGGAGGTTTTTCATCACTAAAAAACCGGAAATGCGCTAATCCGGCCCTAGAGACTCTTTACAGGGCAAAGACCAGGAGATTTCTAGCCTCCGACTCAAAGCTGAATAGTTCTTTGAAGAGGTGGCGAGCTTATGGATAAATGATAAAATACCGACGCAGTCTTACTGCAGAACACCAGCGAACAACTGCAGACTCAATACTCATGGAAGACCATTCCTCTGATTCTATCAAAAACTCGATACGGAAATCGGGCCTCAGGGCCACACCGGCGAGAATTGCGACCCTTAGGCTACTGCTGGACTCAACCTCTCCTCTGACCCATGCCGAGGTTGCCACTGAACTCGAAGGCTCGGGTGTCGATAAAGCAA
>JAZABE010000966.1:0-2274 GCA_036137535.1 Planctomycetota bacterium
GACCCTGGCGATTTCCGGCTTGCGGGTTCGGGGCTCCAGTTGGAACGGATTTATTCAAGCTCGAGTAAACGTTCCAACGCTGCCTTGGCTTCAGGTGAATTGTTGAAGAAATCAAAAGCCCTCATCAGCCTCGGAGTTTCTTCCGCTTTGACTTTACCACTGAGTAAAATGTCTGCCAGCTTGTCGGGCGTCTGGCTGCCCCGGCTGCGCCAGACAATATCGACCGTCGTCGGGTCGGTTAAGGGTTTGTTGGAACTGGCCATGTAGGCCGCGACGCATTGATTCCACTTGCCGCGGGCACCGATTCCCAGCGCTTCCAGGTACCAACGGTCTTTGCCATCGTGTTGAGCCGCCAGTTTTCCCCACAGCTTAACCGCTTTTTCCGATGAATGTTCGCTGAGGGCTACGGCGCATTCTCGGCGGACCGAGGGAGCCGGGTCTGCCACAAGTTTGGCAATCACGTCCAGAGTGTTCACGTTTTTTAATTGGCGAGCCAGCCGAAGGCCGACAATCCGCAGGTCGGAGTTCGTGTGGGCAATCACTTGCTCGATAAGGTTGTTGGCATCCGCCTGCATCTTACCCATCAACCAGATGGCCCGAGCCTGGAACCTCGGATTGGCATGGTTTGCAAGTTTTTTTAAAGCGGGCATTGCTTTTGGTCCCATTGTCTTCAGCTCGGTAAAAGCAACGTACCTCGCCGCCAGGTTGGGGCTCATTAACGCTTGGACGCAACCAGCGGCAGATCCAAAATCATACTTGGGAACCGAGTACTTTGAGCCTGGTGGCGCTAGTCGAAAAATTCTTCCGCGGTCGAGGTCTCCCATGCCGTGACCACCAACACCGGGATCGTACCAGTCGGCGACAAAAAGCGAGCCGTCTGGAGCCACGCAGACATCAGAAGGCCGAAACCATTTGTCACGGGCACCGGCCAAAATATTGTCAATGGTTGCCGAGTATCCAGCCCCCGACGGGTTCACGGGGTAAGCGCGGACGATGTTTGGCCCAGCATCGCAATGGATGACCTGGTCTTGGTATCGTTTCGGTAGGAGGTTGCCCTCGTAAACACAGATCCCGGTGGGAGAGCCGGCGCCAGTTTGCAATAAATTCGGAACCACCCCGGGATCATTCAGGTGCCAGTGCCTTTCCGGAATGTTTTTTTCGATGTTTTCCCGTTTGGTTTGCCAGCCGGCTCCAGTTAACTCGTCTTTGTAACCGTAGTTGCCGAACTCCATCACGAAGTTGATTCGGACGCCCCGGTTACCATCATCATCATTGTCAGACTGCCAAAGGGTCCCGAACGAGTCGATGTTGACTTCCCAGTTGTTCCGGAAATTCCATCCGAGTGTTTCAAATTCTGAACCATCCAGGTTGCAACGAAAGACCATGCCTTCTTGGTAGGGTTGTCGACGGTTGTTAACCTCGTTGCCTGCCTGGTCAGTGATTGGCTTTCCATTAGCATCCTTGATTTGCCGGCCCGCATTGCCGAAATTGAAATAAAGTTTTCCGTCAGGTCCAAAAACAAAAGCGTGGATTCCGTGGTCGTGCTGCGTTCCAGAGATGCCACTGAAGAGGACTTTTTTGTCGTCGGCTTTCAGGTCACCATCCTTGTCGGTAAAGATCCAGACTTTATCTTTGGCGGAGACGATGGCCTGGGTCCCTTTGCCGGAGGCTGTGGGTAAAACACAGACCCCGTGAACTGAATCGATTTCGTTGCCCTGGTAAAAAGTGGTGAATTGGTCCGCTTTTCCGTCGAGGTTGGTGTCTTCACAGATGACGATCTTGTCACCTTCTTTTCGCTTTCCATTGTGACGGCGGTAGTTGATGATTTCACAGGCCCAGACTCGTCCTAAGTGGTCAATGTCAATATTGGACAGGCTGAGAATGTTAGGTTCTGCCGCAAACAAGCCGGCGTCTAATCCTTCCGCAACATCCAGTCCGACCAAGGCGTTTTCACTGTCACGGTCCGGTCCCCCAGGAATGGGGGAAACCAGTCGAGGCTTCTGGGTGTAGACAGAAAAACCAATACTGGCCGCAGTTCCACATCCGTTTTGCTCGGTTCCCCCATTATCCAGGCCACCCATTGCCTGGAACCTTCGGAATTTGTGATTTTTAGGCAGCTCGTAATGAATAACCGAGTTGGCGTGGGTGCCAATGCCCCTGGGGTAAGGCTTTCCATTGACTCGTATGGGTTGTCCATTGCAGTTTTTGTTGAGCTGAACGCTGCCAAATCCAGAACTGGCCGATTTCCACTTGACGCGGGTCAGATCAAGTTCC
>JAZABE010000967.1:0-2884 GCA_036137535.1 Planctomycetota bacterium
GACGCGCCCTCTGTCAAAAACAAGTTTGAGGAAACGTTTGCCGAAATAGCAAATTGCCGATTTCGAATCGATTTTATCGCAGGGTCAGACCCCCAACTGAACGGAAAACAACCGACAGTCTCTAGGCGTCAAAAAATGAGAGATCTCGAGCAACACCCACTAGTTCGAAAAGCCATCGAAACATTCGATGGTGAAATCGTGGATGTTCGAGACTTGAGAAAACAATAAATTGCCAGCCTGCTTTTAACAGAGCATCAGTTAATCAAAGGAATTCAATGTTCAAACAGTTTTCAGATATGTTTTCCATGATGGGCCAATTCCGAAAAATGGGCGAAATCAACGAAAAGCTGAAAGAACAAAAAACGGTCGGATCATCGGGCGGTGGAATGGTAGAAGTCGAAGTCAATGGCTTGGGTGAAGTTTTGGAGATCCGGATTGACGATTCGGTGATAGCCGACAAAGAGATGCTTCTAGATTTGCTGCCATCGGCCATTAACCAGGCTGCAGCCAAAGCCAAACAGTTAAGTGTTGAAATGATGACCGATGGGATGAACATCCCTGGCTTGGACGATGCCATTTCCCAGATGTCCACTGGGCGAAACTCTTGAGACTGCAATAGGGGAGATTGACGCATGGCACAACTTTCCTCGTCAGTGATCAACCTGATCGACCAATTCGCAAAATTACCGGGCATCGGGAGGAAATCTGCCGAAAGACTCGCCTACCACATGTTGCGGATCAACAAGAATGAAGCATTGGAATTTGCAGATGCCATTAAAGATGTCCGAGAAAACGTATGTTATTGCAAGACCTGCTTTAATTTATCGGAGTCCGATCAATGCGGTATCTGCTCTGATCCCAAGCGAGACACCACAATGCTTTGCATTGTTGAACAACCTCGTGACTTGATGGCGATTGAACAAGCGGGAATTTTCAAAGGCGTCTACCATGTCACACTGGGAAGAATTGCCCCGCTGGAAGGGGTCGGTCCGGAATCATTAACCCTCAAGCAATTATCGCAACGAGTTCATGCTGGTCATTTCAAAGAAATCATCATGGCAACCAACCCGACGGTAGAAGGGGATGGGACCGCCTTACATATCACCAACGAATTATCCGGACTAGACCTCAAAATCACCCGATTAGCTAGGGGAATTACAACGGGTAGCATTCTCGAATTCACCAACAAGGAAATCATTGCCGATGCCATAGTAGATCGGCAGGAATTCTAAACGATCCCAAATTGGCTTTGCAAAACGGCTGAGGCAAAACTCGAATTAAATAGATTTTTTAACGACTGGCACGGTAATCCTCATGCGAATGCAACCCGGAGTTTATTTCCAGCAAAAGCAGCAGCAGATTCTATCTCCGCGCATGATCCAGTCGATGGAAATCCTCCAGCTTCCCTTGGCTGCTTTGGAGGAACGGATTGACGAAGAACTGGTAGAAAACCCGGTTTTGGAAGTCAATGAAAAAGACCCCGCGACCCCCGACGAACAGGCGGATCGTGAAAACTCCGATGACCCCACTCTCGAAGAGCGGGAATTAGTTGTGGACACCTCCGGAGAAAACAATTCCGATGACTTCGAAAGGATGAACGAAATTGGAACCGAGGTCCTGGTCGATTCTTTTGAGGACTATTCTCGACCTTCGTCCAACCGCGTGCAGGAAATTTCAGATCGCCATCATGACCAGATCGCCAACATCGTAGACAACAGCCATTCGTTCCACGAACACCTGCTTTTGCAAATCGCCGAAATGGATCTGGACGAAGACACCGAGTTGGCCTGCGAAAGGATAATTTCTTCCCTGGATGCGGATGATGGAGGCTACCTCCGCACCACCCTGGTTGACTTGCTCCCGGCCAAGGCGACCGAAGAAGATTTGGAGATCGCCAATAAAGCGCTGAAGATCATTCAACACCTCGACCCTGTCGGAATTGCAGCACGGGACCTGAGAGAATGCCTGTTACTTCAAATCCCGGATGAACACCCATTCGCTGAAGAAATGAGAAAACTCGTTGGTAATCATCTAGAAGATCTTCGAGACAACCGGCTCCCATTGATTGTCAAACAGACAGAAATGTCGATCGATGATATTCAACTTATCCTAGAAGACATTAAAGAACTCAACCCAAAACCAGCTGCCTCTTTCGCAAGTCGAACTGCTCCAACCGTAACCCCGGAACTCGAAGCCATCAAAGACCCATCCGGCGTCTATAAAATCAAAATCGATGAGGGTCCAGGTCGGCGTTTGTTCATTAGCCGATATTATCGTGAACGTCTGGCGGATGGGTCTGCGACTGCCGAAGAAAAAGAATTCATCAAACGAAAATTAAATGCTGCTCAATGGTTGATCGAATCGATCGAACAGCGACGCAGTACATTGACCCGTGTCGCTCAGGCCATTGTCGATCATCAAAAGGATTTTCTTGAACAGGGACCGGAATTCATCCACCCCTTGAAAATGCAACAAATTGCTGAAAAAGTAGGAGTGCATGTGACCACAGTGAGTCGGGCGGTTGACGACAAGTGGATCGAAACTCCGCGAGGCATCTTCCCACTCAAAAAGTTTTTTGTGGGTGGAACCACCAACACCAGCGGTGAAGACGTAGCGTGGGACAAAATCCGTATACGGCTGCAGGAATTGATTGACGAAGAAGACAAAGCCAAACCCTACAGCGACGATGAAATTGTCAAACGGCTCAACGCAAAGGGACTTAAAGTCGCCCGCAGGACGGTAACCAAGTACCGAAAAAAAATGGGGATCCCTAGCAGCCGGCAACGTCGTCAGTGGTCCTAACCGCCATTCCGGACAACGCCTGTATTGAATCCGTCCGTCCGCCAGCCGGTAACCAAGTAAAATTCCAACAAACGGATCCCCT
>JAZABE010000968.1:0-6638 GCA_036137535.1 Planctomycetota bacterium
AGACCCGCCCCAGGCGGCGCGCGGGCCCCCGGCAGCAGCATCGATTTTTCCGTCGCTGGAAACAATCTTGCCGCCTTTTTTCGCGTCGACTTTCATGCTTCCCCGGGTTCTCACTCCAAAGCAACCTTCTTTGGTGTCGCCAAAAACAACGTCTCCATAGGATGCTTTAACAATAATCTCGGCATCGATGTAACGTTTGTTCTTGCCAGTGGAGAAAGTGTACGTTCGATGATCTTCACAGTGCTTTTTCCCGTCTGGTCCAACCCAGTCATTGGTGCTCGCAATCACGGCTTTTGCCCCGCCTTTGATTTGAGTGAATTTCCGGTGCACAGTATTACCATGTTTGTCGTTTTCGTGCCAAAAACTAATCCCGTTTACATCACCATGGGTGAACCAAAAAGACCGATGGTGGATGTGGTCTTTTCTTTCATCAGACTTGCCTTTTTCCGTCTGTGGATAGGATCGCGTCATTTCGACGCCAGTTGGTCCCACAATGGGCCAGAGAATCGGCTTGGCTCCGTATTGGGTCTGGTAAATTGTAAATGGTTTACCGTTGAGCTTCACTTCAACCGATTGTTGAGATTCAATGACTTCGAATTTGTCTTGTGCAAAACAAGTGCTGGTTAATATCGCCACGGCGAACGCAATAAGATTCCGGTACATATGATCTCTCAATTCTGTTTTGTGATCTCTCAATTCTGTTTTAGGTCAACGTTTATTTTAGACTAAGAGGTTAGCGCATTCCAATGAGTGGCAGGGTGAAACAAGTCCTGCTTGGACAGATTAGCCGTCGTTCAGCGTTCAGCCTCAGAGCCGGGCAGCGACTTCAAAAGACCAGGCTTGGCTCAGTCGTTTCAAAACAGCAAGTATCATTTTTGTTGGGCGGTTTCGTGATCAGGCGGTCCGTCAGACTCCATGAACTGGCGGAGTTGCTTGAGACCGCGATGAACCAACCCGGCAACTCCGGAAACACTGCGATTCATGTGTTCAGCCACTTCGGCCAATTTCCAGCCCTGCAAATAGTGCAGTTCAATCGCAGTGCGTTTGGCGTCTTCAAGTCGATCCAATGAATTTGCCATAAGCAAGATTTGCTCATTCTTGACCGCTTTTGAATCCGGAGATGTTTGATCGGCCTGTAACCAGGCTTCGACCCTGGCAGCAGATTGGTCCATGGCATTTTCAAGCGAACGTTCGTTGCGAATATCGCGTTTGTCCCGTTGAAAATCTCTGGTTGCATGGTAGATATTGCGTGCCAAGATCTGGCGCAACCAGGCCGCGAGCTGTTTTTTTGAACTTCCCTGGAAAGTATTTTGAGCTCGATGGGCTTGCAACATCGTTTGCTGGACAATATCCGATGAGTCGAGTTTGCCTTGCAGGCGGCGGTCAAGTTGCAGACGAGCCATTAAATTCAGGTAAGAACGAAAATGGTCAATTCGTTCACCGAATGCATGTTCCAGATTGACCAAAGGCGTACCGTCCTCGGGTTGATTTGAGTCTTCGCTCATCATTAGCGTGCTTTCCTAGACAGACAACCATCGCGATAGAGGAATGGGTAGTTAACTGCGTACCGAACTCGCCGACAACAAGCGAATCCCGGACCATGATGTTTGCTAGTCTCATGGTGTTTCGCTAATCTCGAAGAGACAGCCCGTTGATTCTGGCAGATTGTGATCCCGGGTGCACCAGTCTTATTTCGATTTAGTCCAGAAAATCCCGATCTTGGAGCCTGGCGGGAACGTATTCATCGGTCACGTAACTGATATCGAGACTGATGAGTGCTTCCACCTCAAGCTTGAATCCATTCTGAATCATGAGATCGATTTCTTTTTGCCACGGTTTCTTTTTTTCGAACCAAGGATAAGCCGCAATTTGCTTGGCACGTTTGCGATCTGTGTCGCTTAATGCAATTTGGACGCTATCGGAAAGCCCACACCGCTCGTAGTCCTTACTTCGTAAACCCATGAAGCGCGCTTTGGGAATTGCCATTCTTTGGGATTCATAGGCCAAATTGATTGATCCCTGTTTGATCACACTATAGATGTAATACCCCCAAGGATCATTGTCCAACAGGCAGTAAACGGGAAGCTTCAGTTCTTTATGCATTCTGTTTAGGAGGCGTCGAACGCCTCGAGGTGGCTGACCGCTTCCGTGTGTCAAAATACACTTATGTTTTTTCCAAAATTCATCCTCAACAAAACGGCTGAACACAGTGTCTTTTTCAACATGGAGAATGAACTTGGCGTTGTGCTTGGTAAACTTAACGATATCGGGTTCAACAATGGATGGGATACTGTACCCGTTGCGGCCAACTCGACAGCAATTCAACTCAGTGCCATTATCGTTGAGGGTAATATCCCCCATCATATTGCCTCGGTTAGAAGCATAAAGATGAAGTTCCTCACGCAGTGAATCGAGAGTGACCTCGACATCCTCAATAATCGGATCGCATTCGCTTTGTTCATCAAACGTGTTTTCCTTGGTCTCGCCGATTTTGTGCTTCAGCATATAGTAGAGACCTCGAATGCTGGTCGTCTTTCCTTGTTCAATTAAACGTTTGCATCCACTTCCCACCAGAATCGTTTGCATGAAACTTTTGGCTTGGGACAGGTTAAAAAGCTCCCGTCGGTTCTTACCGCTGCCCATCTCAACGATCTTCTGAGACTTGTTGAATTTGACATTGGATAAGCTCCGGGAGGGAATGTCGACATTGGGAGCTCGGCCGATTTTAGCAGTCTTGGTCACGGTATTTGCCAACCCGACCAGCGAGTTCATTGTCTTCTTGTCTTTGACTGACAATTTAACGCTACTTCCTCGGTTAATTGAGCGTGACTGACTGGAAACAATTTTTTTCTTGACTCGTTTGACTTTTCTTCTAGCCATTAGTGGCGACCACTTCATTCTATTCGTTGTCAAATCCAGCGAACATCTACCCAAGAAAATGTCATGAATGCGGTTCACAAGCCGTTTTCGGCTTGGCCGCGGGTCAAGCCCTTGGTAATTGCCGGATCTTTGAAAGTTTTAGTTTGGGCAATTAGGATAAACTCTTTCATGAAAATTGTCATCATGGACAAATCGAAATCCACAGCTTAGACTCTCCTCATTAGCTACCCGCTGTATAGCCTGGTTAACCTGTTTTCCTCTGCTGGCATTCTCCCTGAGAAATTCTATAGATTTGGCGCAAAATAGTTCTGACGACGCACCCAAAGTTAAAGGAAATTCGAGGAAAAGTTGAATCGGGGGAGCGGCTGTCAACCGATGACGGGATCCTGATGTATGACCCTGAGATACCGGTGAATGACCTCGGGGAATTGGCCAATATCGTCCGGGAAAGAATCAACGGGAATGTTGGCTACTACAACATCAACACCCACTTGAACCCGACGAATGTCTGTGTCTATCGCTGTATATTCTGTGCGTTCCGAGCTGATTTGCGGAGCGACAGAGGTTGCGTGATGAATGAGGAAGAAATTCTCCAACGGGGCCAAGAGGCCGTGGATAACGGTTGTACTGAACTTCATATTGTTGGTGGGCTTCACCATCAAAAAAAATACGATTGGTATAAGGGAATTATCAAGAACCTGCACGAGAAGCATCCATCACTGCACCTAAAGGCATGGACACCAGTTGAAATCAACTGGTTTGAATTTCTGACCAAGATGCCGATTAAAGAAATTCTTCAGGAACTCCGGGATGTGGGACTGGGTAGCTTGCCGGGTGGTGGTGCTGAAATTTTTCATCCGGAAGTTCGCGATCAAATTTGTGAACACAAGGCTGAAACGCAAAAGTGATTTGAGATTCATCGCCCGGCTCATGAAATGGGGATTCGGTCAAACTGCACCATGCTCTATGGACACATCGAAAAACCGGTCCACCGCATTGACCACTTGGTTCGACTGCGGGAACTCCAGGGTCAGACGGGTGGATTCCAGACTTTTATCCCATTGGCTTTTCACCCCGACAATACGGGGCTCGCAGATATCAAAAAACCGACGGCGACAATGGATCTGAGAACCATGGCGATTAGCCGATTGATGTTAGACAACATTGCTCATATGAAGGCCTATTGGATTATGCTCGGGATTGGAACGGCTCAAGCCGCGCTATCTTACGGTGCCGATGACATCGATGGTACAGTTCGACACGAACTGATTTATCATGATTCAGGTGCTACAACACCTGAATTGCTAACCGTTGATCGTATTGAAGATTTGATTCGGGAAGCGGGGCGAGAACCAGTGGAGCGGGATACACTTTACCGAAAAGTGATTCGGGACCCGGCTGACCCCAAGAAATGGAGTTCGGGCCCCCAAGTCTCCGAACTGGTTTAATCCTCTGGATTCCACGAAATCACGGTTGCAGGGTTAGCGGTAGGCGAGAAGCGGAATTTGCGGTGCTGTGGGATGTCGCCTTAGTTAACCCAGTCCGGGCTAAACCGTTCAGAAGACTGGTCTCGAAAAACTCCACTCGAATGGGTGCCCGTCAAATGACAAATCGCCAGCAGCGGTGGATTCGTTTATTGCGAAAGTCTACGGGAACCGTTTGTCTAGAGATTTCCCTGATTACTGTGAATGGGGGCAGATTGATCTCGTCAAGCTTGAACTGCTTGAAATTGGTTGAAAAGTAAAGGACTCCTTGTGGTGCCATTCGCTTTTTGACTTGGCTGAGTAACTCACAATGATGTTTTTGAACGTCCCAAACCTGCTCACTCTTTTTCGAGTTGGAAAAGGTTGGCGGGTCAACAATCGCTAGGTCAAACATCGGGCGTTCAGGGAGATCACTGAGAAAACTGGGCACATCCTCAACCTGAAAACTGTAACGCGAATCATGAAATTGGTTGATGCTCATGTTTTTTTGAGCCCATTCGATGTAGGTTTTGGAAGCATCCACGTGAACAATTGAGGAGGCACCTCCATCAGCAGCGTAAACAGTAAAAGCGCCCGTGTAGCCAAAGAGATTTAAGATACGTTTTTGCTTGGCCTCGGATCGGAACATGTTGCGGGTAATGCGATGATCGAGAAACAGTCCCGTGTCAACATAATCGGTCAAATTGACCAAGAATTTCAGCCCTCCTTCTTTGACTATGATTTCCGACTTTTCATTCGCAAGTTTCTGGTGTTGCTTGTTACTGCGTTGACGGTTTTTCCCTTTTAGAAAAACATTTGCAATTTCAATGCCTAAAGTCTTTGCCGCTGTTTTACACATCAATTCCTGCCAAGAAGCATGCTCGGCAATATCATGCGTATGGGGTCGTTCATATTCGACGATATGCAGTCGATTTTCGTAAAGATCAACGATAAGAGGGATTTCAGGAATGTCTTTTTCATAAAGGCGGTAACAGGTAACTCCTTTTTGGGGCCAACGTCGCAGGTGCCGTGATCGTTTTGTGAGTCGGGTCGCAAAAAGATCGGCTTGTGCAAGGGTCTTTTCGGAAAGTCCTCCAAAGACCGGTTTTTCTTGAGATAAACTTGAGGAAGAACTTTTGGTTTCTGCTTGGGGAACGGGGTTGTCGGGGATGGCTTGGCCCAATTTCGGGGGCCTGGGACCCAAATATTGATAATACATGCACTCGATCCGGCCATTGTAGAGTTTGCGACGTCGCGTCGCACTTTTTTGGATGACGGCCTCAAACCTCGGTAATGCGCTCAAAATAAAATGTGACCACGTTGGCAGTCTTTGAAGGATTTGGGGAATTCGTTGATAGAATTTTATCAGTTCTCTGTCTTTCAGGCGTTCACCATAGGGTGGATTAGTGATGATGCACCCGTACTCTTTTTTGCTTCGCAGGTTCTCAAACGAATTCTGTTGAAAATGGATCGATTGTTCCACCCCGGCTCTTCTTGCGTGGAAACGGGCTAATGAAAGAGCTTCTTCATTGATATCGGTTGCAATAATTTTTTCCGAGAGCTTGCTTCGATTTTCAAAAGCCAACTGCCTAAGTTCTTTTCTTTTTTCATCCCACAATTGACTTGAAATCCAGTCCCAGGATTCTGATGAAAATTCCCGTTCAATTCCTGGAGAAATCTCAAGGGCTGACATTGCGGCTTCAATAGCGATGGTTCCCGTTCCGCAAAATGGATCGATCAAGGGTCGGGATGGGTTCCAGGTTGAAAGCTGAACCAGTGCTGCAGCGAGTGTTTCTTTAAGTGGCGCTTCTCCAACCAGTTTCCGATAGCCTCGTTTGTGGAGGCTTGGGCCAGTGGTGTCAATGGTCAGCCGGGCCATATCTTTGCGAAGGGCGATTTCAACCTGATAAAGGGAACCATCTTCGGGAAGTTCGTGGGTTGCATGGGAGCGTTTCAAACCCTCAACGATTGCCCGTTTCACACTTCGTTGAATGGCAGGAACGCTGGAAAGTTGTGAATCAATAGACCGCCCTTTTACAGGAAACTGGCCATTTTGAGGGACATATTGATCCCAGGCAATTTGTTGAGTGGTCTCAAACAGCACCTCAAAATCAGGGCAATTAAATGTTGCAACGTCGATTAAAACCCGATCCGCTGACCTGAGCATTAGGTTAGTTTCAACGATCGTTCGCTGATCACCTTTAAAAGCGATGGATCCAGGTTGGGAAACCGAAGACTCAATTCCCAATAATTCGAGTTCGCGTTTTACAACGGCTTCCAAGCCAAAAGCACAAG
>JAZABE010000969.1:0-2967 GCA_036137535.1 Planctomycetota bacterium
AATCGAGTCGAATACCAGAATACCGTCAACGATGTCTTTGGCACAGACTTTTCTTTGGTCGAGCGATTGCCACTGGACAATATCGATGCCGGCTTTGATAACAACGCAGACAACCTTCATGTGTCAGTGGCTGACATGGAAATCTATTTCAACATCGCTAACCAGATCGCAGAGAGCGTCGTCAGCGACAAACCTGTGCCTCGGGTCGTCGTCTACTCTACGAAAAACACGGACATTGATTCGCTCAGCCACAAAGATAACACCAACGCCTTTGCCCCTTCTCTGGACCAAGGGTCCCGCCCACTGGTTTTTGCGTCACCTGCCACGCAAATCAAAATCAACCCATCGGTTCAAACAACGGGTGTTTTTCAGGTGGCACCCCAAGGCTTCTACATTACGGCACAACACGTCCCCGGCAGTCGTACTGAAGAACGGCTGCCAACCGTCCAAAACGTTTCCGAGAGTGATTTGGACGCCACAACTCAACCAACGCATTCGATGAGCTACTTTCTTCGAAAGAACTCAGGAGCTGGGCAAAGCATCGTAACGGTGATTGCGAAAAATGCAGCCTGGAAACCTTTTGATCCCCGCAAAGGTTTCACGACCCGTTTGACACCCGATGACACCATCGTTCTCAGGTGCAATTCAGTCGGAAGCGGAGGCCTGCAAAGGATGTTCTGCATTGAGACGGCGACCATTACCGGTCCCGTATACAAGACCTGGCCACCGAAAACGCCATTTTACACAAACTATTGCAAACACGTTGACGCTTCGACTGGTCAAAAAACCTGCCAAGACATACTGCAACAACTGGCACACAAACTTTTTCGCCGTCCCGTTACCGACGTTGAATTGCGAGGAATCTACAATCAGGCTGAAAAAGAGCTTCGTCAAAATCGAAGTATTTACTCGGCTTTGCAAGCTGGCATAAGAGGGCTACTCTGCTCACCGAACTTTCTTTTCAAACAGGAAGGAGTGTCGGGACCCTTGGATGATTACGCGATCGCTGCCCGGCTGTCCTATTTTCTATGGAATTCCTCGCCCGACCAAATGCTTTTCGAATTAGCGCGGCAGGGAATGCTAAAGAACCCCAAAATCCGTCAGGAACAGGTTCTTCGCATGTTACAGGACACCAAAGCCAAACGGTTCGCCAAGAATTATGTTTACCAATGGCTCGATCTGCAGAAACTCAAAATCATTGAACCGGATGTCGGCATCTTTACGGTTGACGAATTTGACCTGGTCCGAGATCAGATCAAAGCAGAACCGGTCGAGTTTTTCAAGGAAGTTCTTTCCAACAACTTGAGCCTGTTGAATTTTATCGATTCCGATTTCGTCATGATTACGCCAGAGCTTAATTACATCTACCGAATCAAACCACACCCGATTGCGAAACCCGGAAAACGGCCGGGAGCAAGCAAAGTGTCACCAGTCGATTACCGCCCCAAAAAAATTAATTCAGAATTCAGTAAAGTGATGCTGCAACCGAAAGATCAATATCGCGGCGGACTTTTTTCACAGGCAGGCATCCTGTTAATGACAACCAACAATGGCCAATACACAAACCCGTTTTATCGGGGTGCCTGGGTGTTGAACAGTTTCTACGGTGATCGCCTGGAAACACCCGAAAACCTGGAAGTCTCGGCCCTCGAACCGCCTAAATCTACGAAAACAATTAAACAAGCAATCGATGCTCATCGAGAGAATGCCAGTTGCCACAGCTGCCACCGAAAGATTGACCCGCTCGGTATCGCCTTGGAAAATTTCGATGTCATCGGTCGCTGGCGAGATCAATACACTGACGCCAGCAACTACGCCACGGAAGGCAAAAAAACAGCGCATCCCCCCGTCGACTCGAGAACCGTTCATGAGGATGGGCGGGCCTTCGAAGGTCCGCAAGGTTTAAAAACGATTTTGCTACAGGACAAAGATAAATTCTACCGTTCCTTTCTGAAAAACATTTTGTCGTATGCAATGGCGCGTCAGCTCACCTTTCAAGATCGCCAAATTCTCGGGTCCCTTTTTGAACAATCCGCCAAGAATGACTTCCGTTTACGCGACATACTCATGGATATCGTCGCATCTGACTTTTTCACAAAACGATAACATTTGAACATTAAACCAGGGGCCGACCCCAATTCTTTTAATCGTTCATTGGTTTTATATCGATCCGACAAACCGCCAGGGGGATTCCGCACCCGCCCCTGAAACTGACGGGAGCAAAATTGGGCTTTCACTGGCAACGCCGATTGCAAACCAAGGGCACGCCTGATCTTTATGCGATTAATTTCCGGCTCAGCGCGATCTAGAAGACCGATCGCGTTACAAACCGCCCCATAAGGTTGCCCAAACAGTAACGCCTTACTGAAACATTGACGACTGATTTGGGATGAGTTAGGTTTGAGTTCGCGGCTCCCTACCCATGACCGAAATCCACCTCATTTAAAATGAAGCCTTCCCAACCCTCTCTAACGATTAACAAGCTTGTGCGAGACCGCCAAAATTAATTTTCGATTCGTAATTATTTCATTAAGGACTTTTTATGCGTAACCTTGTTTTTAACAGCGGCCTCCTTGTCGCCTGGATTCTAATGACTCCTTTGGGCGACATTTCCATTCATGCAGCCGACGAATACGAGTACGACCTGGTTCATTCTTCGGTTAGTTTCAAGGCACGGCACCTCGATATCAGCTGGATCCACGGCCGGTTTAATGAGGTGTCGGGAAAATTTTCACTCGACCGTCAAAACCCTTCTCGGTCGACGTTTCAATTAACCATTCAAGCCGCGAGTGTTGACACCGGAAACAAAGCCCGCGATGCCCACCTAAGACAACCTGATTATTTTGACACCAAACAATACCCAACCATTGAATTCAAAAGCACCAGTACCAAACCAATCAAAGGCGGTTATGAAGTAACCGGAAATTTCACGATGCATGGCACGACCAACACAATCACCCTGACATT
>JAZABE010000970.1:0-16969 GCA_036137535.1 Planctomycetota bacterium
AAATCCGACACGATCGTTGTTTTCAAAATAGACCCCAAGCAGGGGACCCTGACACCAACTGGACAAACGATAAAGGTGCCCACACCGGTGTGCATCCGCTTTTTCAACTAGCCAGAATGGAAAAAGCGGCCTCAGAAGGGCCGCGTTGGTGGTTTTGGGCTAAATTTATCTTATCCAGAGGAGACACCCGCCGCGCTAACGGGTCACTCCAGCTGTTTATTCCGGCAACTGCACAGGCTCGCCGTCATCGATAGCAGCCAAGTATTCAACCACACTGTCTATCGGTGCACCAACCTGATGCTCAATGTTCTCATTGAGAAAATGCACAGAACCATCGACCATTGCAAAGTTGGCGCCGGTAGGATGATGACTGCTAAAGCCATGTCGGCAGTGCCAAGTCGGCCAATTAATCTTGTCGTAAAATCCACCTAGGGTACTGTTAGAACCCCATTTGTTACTACCATGATCACGCCTGGCACCCCAAAGCATCCCTGCACCACAGTCGATGGGCGTGTTGCCTGGACGACCTAGAAACCGCACTCTTTCGCCGAGCATCAACGTATTCGAGGTTCCGTCAAATACTTTTGACATTTTTTCGTGACGCTGTCCGAACCTGAGATGGGTGTCATAAATATGAAACAACCCCTGAGGATTCCAATAAATCTGTCGGTAGTTGTTCACCGCAACGTAACTTGACGCAGCCACAAACGGCTTTTTGCCCGAGTTCGTAAACAGGCTTCGGTAGTTAAACCGTTGTGTGGTTTCCACAGCACCGTCTGACGGGCACCAGAATTGGGGCAGCGGAGTCTGCATGACTTCCAGCTTTTCAGGATCCTCTCCGGCAATAAACAGCGGTTGCCTGTTAACCCCGATACTATCCGCAACGTTACTTTGTTCCATGAAATCGAGCATCAATGCTGCCCAGCCCCAATTCGATCGACGACCTTTGTTTCCAAATTGCGCAAAATCTCGGACAAACCCAGGAGGAAAAACCTTAAGCGTATCGTGGTAATTGTGCATCGCCAGTGCCATTTGCTTGAAATTGTTTGTGCACTGTGTTCTTCGCGCGGCTTCACGGGCAGCTTGCACTGCTGGTAGCAACAACGCAATCAAAATCCCAATGATAGCGATCACCACTAGCAACTCGACCAGTGTGAATGCTTTTCGTTTCATGATGAAATTCCTAGAAAAGATTAATTAAATTGACTACTCTGATTTTAGCTCCACCGGAATTTCATTTGTTCCCGATTTAACAGTTACTCGAAGCGGTGAAGTTTTCTGGTTGGTGTAAATGGTGGGGATTGATACGCCACCTGATTTTGCCGTCGCATTGGCTCGAGGTTCGTCTCCAAGAAAGTTGCCATCTGCGTCCGTGTCAAAATCTTCGGTGTAATTTTCATCCTCAGGGGGTTCTTCATTGCCGAGCTCGGCGGCATTGCCGCCTCCACCACCGCCGGCATTTGCGCGACGAACGGTGACGACATGTTCTCCCGGCACAGCCCCAAAACTGCTCGCTGAATACTGCAAACTGTAACTTCCATCCTGTCCCGTCTCGGCACTCGAGGACCCACCTTTGGCCACCGGACTGTACGTCACTACCACATTACTGAGTGGCGTGCCATCAAGCGTGACAACCCCCCGAACAACTCCGAGTTCCGGGCCTTGCTGCTGAGTCCCACATCCAGTGGTCAACAACAGGACAACCATACCAATCACTGCACTCAATTCAATCGTTTTTTGCATAACCTAAAAAGATGATCCTGAGGATAAAAATTGCGTCTGATTCGATTTTCGTCTCCTTATGACGTCAAAACTAGACTCCATCTTAAATTTTTAGAAAAAACCCTGTCAACCGTTGAAGAAATCCGTTTCAAACGAATATAGGGTTCTGCCCAATCACCGTTCTGCCCAATCACCTTGGCACGATTCCACTCATTCTAGCGCTGCCTGACGCTCCAAAGCCAATGCCGTCTGCAGTGCAACCTCCCAACCATCACGGTACTCAATGGGATCCACCCTGCCAACCTGATGGAAAGCCAAAATCCGCTCCACGTCAGAACCGGTTTTACCATTGGCTCGGCCATGTTCATCCGGGTCGTAACTGGTATTGGTATTGCGGAAGACGGTATCGAAATCGAGTCCCAACTTGGCGATCGCCAACTCGGCATCTCGTAGGATAGTTGACTTGTCACCGTCCAAGTAAGGGAGATAAATCTCGACAAGATCCGAATCCCAGTTGCCCAGGGAAAACGCCTGATGGATAGACTTGTAAAACTCAGGACGACAGTCCGGGTAAATTGCATGATCTCCGCTATGGACCCCCAAACTCAAAAACGTTTTGTGATTGGTTTTGCTCGCAATCGAAAGTGCATAACCATAGGCAATAGAAGAAAAAATAGCGTTCCGATTGGGAACTACGGTTTCTTTCATATTTTCCTGTTCATAGAACCCTTCCGGAACTTGCCAGGCATCGTTGATCAGTGCCGAATGAAAGAGTTTACCGAGGGAAGCTAGCTCAACCGTATCATGGCATACCGAATAGCCATTGGCGGACAAGTACTCCAAATTTTGCTGTAGCTTTTCCAGTTCGATCACATGCTTTTGACCGTAATCAAAGCTAATCCCGTAAACGGTGCATTGGCGGGCAAGCAGGTGCATCAACAGACTGGTTGAATCCATGCCTCCGCTCAAGCTAACCACACAAGTCGACTTTTCTGGTAAATTTCGGAGTGCGTAGTTGGTGGACATTGCTGGTCAGGGAAAAATCAATTCAATGAAAGTCATTGTCTTTGGGGCAGGTAGTTTTGGGAGCTGGAGTGCCTACAAACTGTTGCAGGCCGGATGCCAGGTTACCCTCGTTGATTCATGGGGTGCCGGAAACTCCCGTTCCAGTTCAGGGGGTGAGACCCGCGTCATTCGAACCGTTTATGGTCAAGATGAACTATACGTGGAAATGGCCCGGCGTTCCATGGACGACTGGCGAGAACTGCCAGATTCACGCGAGTTAATTGAGTTTACAGGTAATCTCTGGCTCTGTGGCGAGGACGATTCCTATGTCAGGTCCTCGCTCAATAAAATGACTTCGCTTGGGATACCTTGGGAAGAAATTGGCATCAACGAGGCTTCCAAGCGGTGGCCTCAAATGAACTGGGCCGGGCTAAAACACGTCTTCTTTGAGCCGCAGGCCGGGTTTCTGCGGGCCCGCAAGGCTTGTGTGGCCATCAAGAATCAATTCATCAAAGAAGGCGGTCTCTGGGAAATTGAAACCGCAATTTTGCCGGACATTTCCCAGCCGGTACGAAAGATTTCCCTCACCTCGGGCCGGGCCCTAGAAGCCGACGTTTTTGTTTTTGCGTGCGGGCCCTGGTTAAAACAACTCTTCCCAAGCCTGCTGGAGGACATCCTGACTATTTCCCGGCAGGAAGTCTATTACTTTGGAGTTCCTGCTGGCACCTCACAGTTTTGCCAACCCGCTCTGCCCATTTGGCTTGAATTGAATGAACCAATTCACTATGGTCTCCCTTCCATTGACTACCGTGGATTTAAGATCGCCCGCGACCAACGGGGAGCGAACTTCGATCCCACCAACGGAGACCGCGAACCGACCGCGAACCTAGTCAATGAAGTACGTAACTACCTGGCTCATCGCTTTCCTGGCCTGGCAAATGCCCCACTCACCGAAGCGCGTGTTTGCCAGTATGCCAACACACCCGATGGACATTTCATTCTGGATCAGCACAAGCCTTCAGGGCTGGTTATTGTTGGCGGAGGTAGCGGTCATGGATTTAAAATGGGGCCCGCCATCGGTGACCGTGTCGTTCAACTCGTCAGGGAAGGGCAAAAGGATTCCTGTTTCAACTTAAACCGCTTCTCGCAAGCCAGATCCAAAAGCACACAATTCGAACATTCTTAACCTAGAACCAACACCTGAGAACAAAAGTGGTCGCATGAGAATATTAATGATGGGTACGGGCCCATTTGCAGTCCCGACCTTTGAAGCACTGGTCACATCCAGACATAATATTTGTGGGCTAGTCACCCGTCCGCTGGCGGGCGTGCATCGCAAAAAACGCATTGACATCAATCCGATGCGTGAATCGGCAGAGAGATTTGGATTGCAAATCCATGACCCCTACGATGTCAACGCCCCCGAATTTTCCAACGTCTTAGAAGATTCTGCGGCTGAACTTTTTGTCGTTTGCGACTACGGCCAAATTCTCTCGCGCAGGGTTTTGTCATTGGCCCCATTAGGGGGCATTAACCTGCACGGCTCACTACTTCCCAGGTACCGAGGTGCCGCGCCGATCCAGTGGTCGATCTACAACGGAGACACGGTTACCGGGAATACCGTGATTCACATGACTTCCAAGCTTGATGGGGGACCGATCCTGAAAACCGTGGAACTCGATATCGACCCCGAGGATAACGCGGTCTCCGTTGAAACCAAACTCTCCCAACTTGGACCCAAGATCGTACTGCAGTGCTTGGAAATGCTTGAACAATGGGATCGGGTTTCCGAAACCGGCTTACCGCAGAACCCAGACCATGCCAGCAAGGCACCTCGACTCTCAAAATCCGATGGACAGATCGATTGGCACCGGTCAGCACTTGCAATCACCAATCAAGTCCGAGCGTTTCAGCCTTGGCCCGGTTCTTATTGTGATTTAGTGAGACAACGAAACGGAAAACCATCTACAACCCGGCTCATCCTGAACAAGGTGCGCTGCTACCAGCCAAATTTTATTGGGGACGGCTCCCCTGGCGAGATCACGGTTGTGGATGACCAGGAGATCGTCGTGCAAACCGGCCAAGGTCAACTGACAATTCTCGAACTCCAGCCTGCCGGGAAAAAAAACATGGCTTGTGTTGACTTTCTCCGTGGCAACCCCTTAACCCCTGGAGACCAGTTTCTGCAAAACGACTCGCGTTAAAAATGACCGATAAAAAATCACAGCTGCAACCCCGGTTGCCCAGTACCTTGAATGGATCCTCGGATCTCAATCCGTACATCGCCGACCCAGAAAGCATCGAACTTTTTGCATCAACCGCCCACAGTGTCCATTACGATTTCGTTTGGTACAGGCAAGGCGTTTGCCGGATTGACAGACTGGCTGAGCAACGGGGGTCCCTTCAGCGACTGGCTTGGGTGCCGATTGGTTATCAGTCGCCTTGTTGGCTGCCTTCGCTTTTCCAATTGCCTTCTTGATTTGGTCAACCGGAATGTCTGATGGAGAGCGACTTGTTTTATTTTCTTGGCCAA
The DNA here is from genome assembly GCA_036137535.1 of Planctomycetota bacterium. Taxonomy (GTDB): domain Bacteria; phylum Planctomycetota; class Planctomycetia; order Pirellulales; family Pirellulaceae; genus JABAAE01. Next base: position 5,261 of record JAZABE010000970.1, read on the forward strand.
AACTGCTTGCACCAAGGAATAAAACAACGGTAAATGCCATGACAAGAATACGCTGGGCCATAATTGCTCCTTAAATAAACTACACAAATCTAGTGATCAATCCTGATTTTAGTTGGTTTTTATTCCTGTGTTCAACTTGAAAACGATCGCAAAGCCAAAAAAGACCTTGTAAAAAAGGGCACGCTCTATCAAAACGGAGATTCCAGAAAACGGATTTGATCGATGAAACCACACAATCTCTGTGAACGGGTTGCACTCAACAAGAGTGCCAGAAACATCGTCGTCAAAATCGGTTCCCGGCTGTTAACCCGAAATGGCCTGGTTGACAGCCAGCGCATACAACAATTAGCCAGCCAAATTTGTCGCTTAAGCGGCCAAAACCGCAATGTCACGTTGGTTAGTTCCGGTGCGGTTGGGACCGCGATGACCCTGCTGAATACAGATCGTCCAGTAGGATTGGGCAGACTTCAGGCTTATGCGGCCATCGGCCAAGCCGAGTTGATTCACCACTACAACATGGAATTTGAAAAACATGGAAAGCGGGCGGCCCAAGTCTTGTTAACCATTGATGACATGACCCACCGTCAACGGTACTTGAATTTAAGGAATACCATTTTTTCGCTGTTTGAGCTCAATGCCATTCCCGTCATCAACGAAAATGACTGTGTTGCTACCGAAGAAATCTCACTTGCTTTTGGCGACAATGACCAACTCGCCGCCAAGGTTGCAATGTTGGTTGATGCTGACCTGCTGATTATCCTCTCAGATGTCGATGGACTTTATGATCGCGATCCTCAAGACACACGTGCCAAGCGAATTAGTTTTGTCCAAGAGGTTGATCTTCGAATCAAAGACATGGTCGAAACAAAACACCAGGGTCAATCTTTCTCCAAGGGAGGCATGAAAAGTAAAATCAATGCAGCAAAGATTGCAACATCCGTAGGCATTCCCACCATTATCGCCGGGGGACAGGAACCCGAGATCCTGCACACCCTGATTCAAGGAAATCCTGTGGGAACTTATTTTGCGGCTTCAGAACAAAGCACCAACTCGCGGAAGCGATGGATCAAAAGCTCAATTGAAATTACCGGCAAAGTAATCGTTGATGCGGGTGCGGAAAAGGCAATTTGCGAAAAGCAAACCAGTCTCCTCCCCATTGGTGCCGTTGAAGTGCACGGTGCTTTCAACGCCGGTGATTTAATCTCCGTTTCCAATCTGGATGGGCGGGTGATTGCCAAGGGCATTTCCAACTTTGATCACCTCGAGTCGAAAATCGTGCTGGGGCTCCATTCCAACCAATTGGATGAAAAGCTGGGACGTGCCGTCCATGAAGAATTGATTCACCGGGACAACCTTGTCCTCGTCTAATTTTGCCCTGAGTATTTGATGCGGACGATCCCTTCCCCGCAGTTGAACCAGCTTTTCCAATCCTTCCAATCCGACCCGATTTCATTATTTTTCTAGGATCCCTTGCCCCAAAAGGGACTAGAGGCACAAATCGACCCATTGGCACCGGTTTCCAGTAACGAATGTTCCGTCTGCCAATTCCTCAAGTCCCATCTTATTTTCGTTTAGCAATTTTCAACACACAATGTTGGATTAGACTAGACTACTGCTTCAATACGATCACCCCTGCTCATTCACGCCGTGAATACCAATTCCTGTCAAATCAAAATCAAACAAGCGTCGCTAGTTAGACTTCCGTGCTATTTATTCGATCGCGCAAACGATCTGGCACAACACGTTGCCAAGACAATCGTCGCAGTCATCCAGGAGCGAAACGCCTTGGGGCAGGATGCGGTATTGGGGTTACCCACTGGTTCGACACCGGTCAATGTCTACCGTGAGTTGATCCGCATGCACGAAAACGATGGACTGGATCTTTCCGGAGTCATCACGTTCAACCTCGATGAATACTATGGCGTTTCAGCAGACAAGCTTCAGAGCTATCACCGTTGGATGCACGAGCATTTTTTCAACCACGTCAATATTCCTAAAGACAAGATCAATATTCCGGATGGCTTGATTCCCAGGGATCAGGTGGAAGACTATTGTCGTGAATATGAAGACCGCATTTCCCGGGTTGGTGGAATTGACATCCTGGTACTGGGGATCGGCGGCAACGGGCACATCGGATTTAACGAACCTTTTAGTATTCGTCAAAGCCGGACCCGACTCTGCACTCTGGATCCAGTCACTCGCAAAGCAGCATCCAGTGATTTCTTCGGCGAACAAAACGTCCCGACGCACGCGATCACGATGGGATTGGGAACCATCCTGGAAGCCCGAAAGGTCTTGTTATTGGCTCTAGGCGAGCATAAAGCGCCCATCATCAGGGACCTTTGCGAAGGCTCAATCACTGAAAGAATCCCGGCTTCTCATTTGCAGGACCATGCTGATGCCAGCATCCTCGTTGACGAAGCCGCCGGCAGTGAACTCACCTGCTGTCAAACTCCCTGGATGGTTTCCGATGTTAAATGGGATGAACAGTTGATTAAACGTGCTGTACTCTGGTTGTGTGAACAAACCAAGAAAGCGCTGCTCAAGCTGGATGATGATGATTTTCGAAATCACAATCTCCACCAACTTTTAAGGCATTTTGGTCCTGCTGCCAAAGTCTGCCATCAAGTTTTCAGAGACATGTTGAATACGATCGATTATCATCCAGCTGGCAAAGAAAAAAAACGGATCATCTGCTTCAGCCCTCATCCAGATGACGATGTGATCAGCATGGGCGGAACCCTGATTCGGTTGAATCAGGATCAACATGATGTCCATATTGCGTATATGACCAGCGGGAACATCGCAGTCTTTGATCATGATGCGAGTCGTGTCGCCGACTTGGTCACTGAATTTAACCGGCTTTTTCAAATCGACGAAAAGAAATCGCAGGCCGTTGAATCTGAAGTTTCCAATTCGCTTCAGAACAAAACCCCTGGAGAACCTGATGTTGAAAGTGTCCGGAAAATAAAAACCTTGATTCGATGGAGCGAGGCTAAGGCGGGTGCTACGGTCGTTGGCTGCCCCGAAAACCACTGCCATTTTTTAGACCTCCCGTTTTATCGAACCGGAACCGTAAATAAAAACCCGTGGGGAGAAGAAGATGTCAAGATCATTCGGGACCTCATCGACCACGTCGATCCCGATCAGGTCTACATTGCGGGCGATCTGTCAGATCCCCATGGCACCCATCGCGTTTGTGCCGAAGCCATTTTTGAAGCATTGCGGCAAATCGAACAAAACCAAGGGAAACGTCCCGAAGCATTGCTTTACCGGGGCGCTTGGCAAGAATACGAACTTCATGAAATCCAGATCGCCGTGCCGCTGAGTCCCACCGACATGGCATTGAAGAAAAAGGCTATCTTCAAGCACGAGAGTCAGAAAGACGAAGCCTTATTTCCCGGGTCTGACCCAAGAGAATTTTGGCAACGGGCCGAAGATCGAAATAAAGGCACCGCCTATCAATACAACGCAATCGGGTTGCCAGAGTACTTTGCTCTAGAAGCATTTGTGCCGTGGGATGGAGTCCCTATTTGAGATCACCCGTTGTTCTCGCGAACCGCAACAATAGCTTCAACTTAAAACGGCAACTGGCTACGGCGATGTCAGAGTTGACCTTGCCGGGAAAGGAACCACAGCTAAACGCCTAGTTTTCTTTTTTCAATGATGATGAGTGATCATGAATGATCAACCAACGGCTACCAAATTTTTTGAGCACGACCGAAAAATTCCCCTGCAGCTCATCCTGGTCCCGCTTGAGGTGCCAACGTCCGAGAGCCAGGGCACTGTGAGGACCTAAAACGGTCACTTCAAATTCGGAAAAAGTAAGATGTCCCATAAGCTCTTTCGTCGGGTAGCTCTTCTGATAACGGGCCAGGGTTTGGCTCCATCCTCGTGTCGTTTTCCCTCCGGAACTAAAAGTCAATGCCGGGGACTTCCAATAAGTTCCCATGAATTTTTCTAAATCACCCTCGTTCCAGGCCTCAACCTGTTCTTCAAATCTGGTGAGAATGGTCTGCTTGGTTTGCGAATCGTCACAGTCGAGTTTGTGCAATTGGGTGGGAGCAAACACTGCTGAGACGATCATCAGGGGATACACGGAAAACATAGCAATCAAAACCCGTTAGGAGAAATACCTGCTTATTATACCCACAACCGTCCCGGTTGCTTTAGGCCGCACGACGAAGGCCGCTGTTGGCCCCACTGACTGGATCGCTCTGGGTTCGAATTGACATTTGGAGCTCAGATTCGCACAGCTGAATAATCTGGTCAGCGTAGTCGTCAAAACGGTACTTTTGATGGACCCGGGCCAAACCCCGTGCAGCCACTTTTTCTGCAAAGCCCGGGTTTTCATATAATCTATCTATCGTACGGCAGGTCTCTATGTAATTGGCAAAAGGAACAATCAGACCGGCATCTTCGGCGACCGCCTCGATGGCTCCTCCCGACTCGTCGAATAGGATAACCGGTAATTGTGCTGCCATCGCCTCGTGAATGACACACGGAAAGGGATCCACTCGCGAGGTCAATAGAAAGGCATCGGCTCCAACAAAAAATGGCTCCACATCCGTTTCCTCACCGACCAGTTTAATATTGGTTTGTTTTGAGTTGGCAATATCAATTTCGACGTAATGAAACGCGCTATGAGGATGCCTTGGGCCATCACCTACCCAACAAAAACAGACGGGCCGATTTTCCCGGTTCAGTTCCTCATAAGTGCGTGCCACCGAAATAAAGTGGTCTATTCCTTTTCTCAAATCGATGGTGCCACAACCCAACACAACAAATGCATCTTCTGGCAGACCTAAAGCAACTCGCAATTGCTTGCGGGCTGTCGTTTTCGAAATTCTAGTCCCAAACTGATCATCTAGCAGACCTTGGGAATGCACTACTGCTTTTCCTGCTGGAATGGGCACCGAGCGATCAGCAGCATTGCGAACCGCCATACAAGGAAAAACCATTTTTGATGAATATTGATAGATCTTCTGAAATTCGGAGGTGTCGTATGAGGTTGGGTATTCGTGCAACAGGTAGACAATCGGAATGTCACGGGTGTACACCGAATTCGCAATAAACCGAGACTCCACGGAATTGCAGATGCAAAGAACTTTTTTGCCGGACTTCTGGAGGGGTTTCAGTAGTTTTCGAAGCCGACTGTGAATCGTTGGATGGTGTTCCCGGGGAAGGTCAAGGCAAAGGGTTTCGCTTTCCGCTTCGAACTCCGGAAGAAGAGGGCCTCCGTTATGGAGAATGGTCGTTAAATGAACGTTGGTTTTGGCCCGGATTTGCTTGACAAGGTTCAGGGCGATTTTTGGCGCACCGGTCAAAGAGGCTTCATGTGAAACGACAAACACATGAGCTCCATCCGACGTTGATTGGTTTTGAAAACGATGGATCGACAAGGACGCTGATCTTTTCAATAGTGGTCAACACTCTTTGGATTCTTGGGGTCGCTTGAACACCCCACAAGAGCCAAATCCCCAGACTCTTTCCTCGATTGGGCGATACACCCTATCGAGATCGGACTTGTAGCAAGATCAGCAAACCAACGAAAGATGGATTGCCCGCGAATTCACAAGACGATCTTGGAAACGGGGCAAGAATCTGCACCCGCAAAGGGCAAGGTGTCTGAGCCGTTTTCAAGCAGCCCTTGCTAGCAAACGCTGCACCACTCGCGAATCGTTCTTGGGTTCACTCGCTGCCCAATCCCGGTAAATCTTGCCACCCCGCAAAAAGATAATCCGTTCGCTGAGACACAAGGATTCAGCATCATGTGTAATCAGGATGGTTGTTCTTTCCTTGATGAATTCTGTCAAAAACAAATTAACCTGATGACGGCTGTGAGAGTCCATTTGGCTCGTCGCTTCGTCGAGGATCAAAATCCTGGGGTCGCAAATAATCGCTCGAGCAAGGCATATTTTTTGCCGCTGTCCTCCCGAAAGGAGCTTGCCTTCGTCTCCGACTTCCGTGTCCAATCCTTGCGGCAGCTTGTCCACAAATTCATGCAGGAAAACCTTCTTCAGTGCGGCCTGCACTTCGTCGTCGCTCGCATTCGGTCTGGAGTAGGTAATATTATCCCGAATGGTCCCCCGGAACATCACTGCATCCTGAGTAACCCAGGCGATCTGTCGCCGAATTTTTTTCGGGTTCATCAAAGCGATATCAATGCCGTCCAATAAAACAGACCCACGGTTGGGATCGTAAAACCGGCAGATCAAATTAATGATCGTTGATTTGCCGCTCCCGTTGCTACCGCAAATCGCCACCGTTTGTTTAAACGGTATTTCTAAATTAAATTTTTGCAGCACACGCCGCTTTTTTTGGTACCGAAAAATAACGTCCTTGAATTCAATGCTTTTTTGATGGACCGGGACAGGGCACGGTTTTTCCGGGGTCTTGATTTTGTTTTCAGTTTCGAAAGTTGCATAGAGTCGTTCGCAAGCGGTGCCTCCACGAATCAGCATGTAGTAAATCTCGCTCATTTTGCGTGCTGGGTCGGCAGCACCGGCAAGCATGGCAAAAAACACCATCAACAATTCAGGATCCATCGGTCGGGGACTAATCCAAATTCCGAAAAGATGGGTCTGCTGGTTCAAAACCAGATAGGCCCCAGCTAGGATAGCGACGACCACAACAAAGATCCCCATGATTTCAGTAATCGGTCGCAACAAAGCATCGTAAAATGAAATTTTCATTCCCATTTTATAAAGCGAGTGAGAATCTTCCTTAAACCGGCGCCTTTCGCCGGATTCCTGATTGTAAATCCGAACCGTTTTGATGGCCCCAAAAGTTTCAATCAATGTTTGAAATGCAGCAGAAATCCCACCCATCTCGTTGGTCGTCGCTTTTCGCATTTTTTTTGAAATCACATGGATTACTAGAATGCCGAACGGAACGACAATCAACGACAGCACTAATAGCCGCCAGGAAATAAATGCGGCAGCGACGAGACAGGTCAACATTTTCAGTGGCTCACGGATACTCTTTCCATAAAATGCCGACAATCCCCCGGAAACAATATTCATGTTGTGAGTTAGCATCGTCATCAAATTTGACGTTCCAATGCGGTCAATCTTTTTTTGATCCATTAACAGGGCTTCGCGATAAAATATGCGCCGCATGTCAAGAACTGTCTTTTGAGCAATCCGTGAAACCAAGACCACTCCCACCACAAGGCAAATTCCCTTAAACAAGGTGGCCGCCAATAACAATGACATGGCGATGAACAACGTGCCAAAGGGAGTTTCCGGCGCATACTGCATTACAATTGGCTGGACGGAACGGAACCAAGAAAGTGCTTTCTGTTCGGCGTGATACCTTGCCCATCGGGAGGTCGTATCTACCCCGGCTTCTTCCATCTCCGAAATTTCCGATCCCACTGCTTTGAGATTGGACTCGGCCTTCTTGATCTCTTCCTCAACCCAGGAATGGACGGTTTCACCGCGGAAAACAATCCGTACAAACGGGTAAATGGTCGTAATGCTGGCACCCCACAACACAGCAATGATCAAGGAACTGGCAATCGCTCCCAAGATCGACCACTTGTAACGGAGCGATATTCGAATTGCTTTAAAAAAATCTCGCATTAACTGGGGTCAAAGCTCTCGCTTGATTTCAGGGATCTGTTTTCACCCTACCCATAGCAAATCCGTTCCCGACCTGTCCACATGACTTTGGTTCAGCCTGCGTTTCGGTACGGTTTTCGCCACCAAAAATTGCCAGATTTCGCTACCGACTTCTACCAACGAAGGCCCTTGCAACGGCAGGGGTATCCAATCCCGGTTTACCTGTTGGCAACAGGAAATCATGATGTTCGCAAGCATTGCTGGCATCCGCGAATGAACGGCCCCAAATGAATCGGTTGACCCGCGAACAACCAACAAATTCTAATATTCAACTTTTTCTGAATTCAAATTCGCGGTGATTTGATTCCAACAAGCGATGGATCGCAACAAAGCTCACGTCTGGCGTTGCGCGATAGGCAACATAAAGATCCAATAATTGTCGAATCCATTCATCTATCGCGCCGGGAAACAAGAGATTCTCATTTTTCATTGCTTCAATAATATCGTGGTCATCTCGACCGTGATACTGGTGCTTAAAGAGTTGGCGGAATCCCTGATTGAACGCAAACAAGGTCGATCCCGGTAAAATGACTCGGTCGCGTTTTTCAAAGACTTCATCTTCACAGGCCCCCAAAGGTGATTCTTCAACCGCAATGTTGGGCTCGGCACCCGCGCCGAGAATCACCGCACCCGTTTGGCCTCCATTTGCCCAGTTGGCGATCCCAGTTCTAGGATCTAACTGCACTCGAAACAGAGAGCCGATTTGATCCCCCAAAGAACAATTCCACAAAGTATTGTTAATCTTGTAAATAAATTCTTCGGGTGAACAATCCTGAGATCCAAGGCTCTGCATGGCACCCCGCAACGTTGCAGCTCCCAACCCAGATTCAAAAATTGCTCCCTGGACATCCCCAACCGACCCAATCAATTCACCTCTTGGACTCAGGGATAACTCATGCAGCGCTCCCCCAACTGCATGGTCAAGGAACTGGCTTCCCTGCAGTAGCCAACCGTCAATTTCCGGAGGTCGGGCCGGTGTCTGAAGTTGTTGCCAGATTCGGGCCCGATCAATGTCTCGATGAATTTTCTTGGAGACTGACCCTTCACGCACTGCAGCTTCACGCTCCAACTCAGCGGAAATTCTACCGGCAACCAGCTCCGCAATAGCCATGTCCTTCTCACTGAAATCCTTCGGAATTTCGGAAAACAACCAGAACGTTCCAATCGGCGTCGAATGGGTTGCCAATGGAACGCAAATGGCCGAGGGAAAGTTCTCTGGAAAATTGAGACTTTGGTGACAGCTTGTATCGGAAATGGCCACCGCATTGCCGACGAGCGCATCGAGATCCGCCAATGCATCCTTTAACCGGCGAGGATCGCTGAGAAGACAATCGTTTGACATCCCAACCTGAACCCGAAGATTGAGTTCCTGCGTCGCATCATCGAGCAAATAAATACTTCCCGCGTTCATTTGGAGACCACTGAGACCCTGCCCGATGATTGACTCGAGTTTCCGCAATAGCACCTCACCATCATCCTTCTGGGCAGACACCGGAATAGCTGTTGCCATCTCGGCATTTAATCGCTGGATCTGCTGGTTTGCGATTTCCACTTGCTGAACCAGTTCATTAATCGAACTGACGATTGCATCACATTGCTCTCGGTTGGCACACGGTTGTCCCGGAACTACGTTTGCCGACATGTCGACAATTTGCAATTGAAAACAACCTCCAGAGGTGGGGGCCGAAGCCGTTCGGATCCCCAAGTTGGCTATCTCTTTGCCAGTTTTAACCAGGTCAAGCTCCCAACCGGTTATCTGAGGAAACAAGTCAATAAGGTTCTGCAGGTCAGGAGTCGTCTGTGGCTGAATCGGTGACTCAAGGAACTCGTTTTCAGTGTGCAGTCGAAGCGTTGGAGATTCTGTTATCACGGTTATCGCTAAGGTCTATGGCTAAGTGATCGAATCAACCGTTTGTCCAACAGGAATCGATCGATGGTACTGTAAAGACTATTCCATCCACATATGGCAAGCCGAATAGGTTTGCCAGCCTCCGTGATTATTAGATCTTCCTTCGTCCGCACAGGCTGCAAAGCTTTTGGAAAACTCAATCTCCAGAGAAAAAATGCGCTCTACCCGCGATCAAAAAGAGGGTTTTCGTTATAAATCATCCAATCGTTACCAGCCTTTTTTCAGGTGAACCAGGAGTTCGGGCACAACCGGGACCAATTGACAACCGCTTTTCCTCATAAAGTGATCAAAAGCGGCTGACGGCAAACCAGGAAACGAAACCCTCTGATCTCTAGTGGCATTGAATTCATTTCCCCAGTTCTGGGCACAAACGCAAACGGTTTTCGCAATCAGCTTAGAAAAGGGAACTTTCAGCCGTGTGGTTACTTCACCTGTTCGCAAGCAGACGTGAGTCTTATATTGGCTTGATTGGTGTTTAACTAAAACTATACAGAACTAGTTATTGGCAAAGCTCGTGGACCTCAAACAATTCATCCGGGATGTGCCCGATTATCCCAAAGAAGGCATTTTATTCAAAGACATCACCCCCCTGCTCTCCGATTTCAAAGCGTTCAAAACGGTCATTGATCGGTTTGTCGAGAAGTTCGGCGATTGTGATATCGATGCAATTGTCGCTGCCGAAGCCCGTGGGTTTTTTTTCGGGGCACCGCTGGCTTTAGAGATCGAAGCTTCATTTGTCCCGGTCAGAAAACCGGGAAAACTTCCCTACACCACGAAGTCACATACCTATGATCTGGAGTATGGCCACGACACGCTTGAAATCCATGTTGATGGAGTCAAGCCGGGTCAAAACGTCCTGATCATCGACGATCTACTGGCAACTGGAGGTACTGTGGAAGCCTGTTGCAAATTGGTTTCCGATTGTGGTGCCAACATTGTCGGTTGCGGTTTTGTGATTGAACTTGCCTTCCTCGCGGGCAGGGAAAAACTCGAATCCTACAATCCGTATAGCCTAATCACTTACTGACTCTTGCTCGGCCCTCTAAAATATTTTTGCAATCATCCTCTCAGGGAACCCGTCATGCATCGACATTGTTTTCTTGTTTTTTTGCTACTGCTTACAATCGAATCAGTCCTTCAAGCCCAGGCGCCAAAACAAGTCGCCCAAGTCGAAGGGATTACCGAGTATCGGCTTGACAACGGATGCCGAATCCTGCTGTTACCCGACCCGTCTTCGAGTAGCCTAACCGTTAATGTCACGATTTTCGTCGGATCGCGACACGAGGGCTATGGTGAAACGGGAATGGCCCACCTGTTGGAGCACATGCTCTTCAAGGGGACTCCAAGCCATTCCAATATCCCCAAAGAACTGAAAGATCGTGGCGTGATTAACATGAATGGCACCACATCTTTCGACCGCACTAATTATTTTGAAACGTTGCCAGCATCGGATGAAAACCTAGAGTGGGCGATCAGCATGGAAGCCGATCGAATGATCAACAGCCATGTCAAAGGTGAAGACCTTTTGTCAGAAATGACAGTTGTTCGCAACGAATTTGAACGTGGTGAAAACTCGCCGTTTCGAATGTTGTACCAAAGAATCCTGGCAAATGCCTATGAATGGCACAACTACGGCAAGTCCACCATCGGAAATCGAGTCGATATTGAACAGGTTCCGATCAACCGCTTGAAACAGTTTTACAAAAAATACTATCGGCCGGACAATTCGATGGTCGTGGTCGCTGGCAATTTTGATCCGAAAAAAGGGCTCCAATACTGCGATAAATATTTTGGAGCTCTCGAAAACCCCAAAAATAAATTACCAAAAACCTATACGGTAGAACCCCCTCAGGACGGTGAAAGATTTGTTTCCTTAAACCGTGTGGGGGACGTCGCGATGCTGGGAACGGCTTATCACGTCACCTCGGCAGCCCATCCAGATTACGCGCCGATCCAGGTTCTTTCCCATGTACTCGGCACTGAACCCAGTGGCAAACTCTACAAAAACTTGATCGAACCCGGCCTGGCATCGAGCGTGTTATCGAGTGCCATGGTTGGACATGATCCAGGTGTCTTGCTTTGCATCCTGGAGGTAAAAAAAGGACAGCAGCCCAGTAAAGTCAAAAATGTTTTCCTCGAGACCATTCAAACCGTAGGACAGGAGGGTGTGACAGA
>JAZABE010000971.1:0-1868 GCA_036137535.1 Planctomycetota bacterium
ATCTCGTAAGATCTAAGGATCGTTCGAGGTCGATGGCTTGCCTTCAGGCAACCCGCCGGATGCCGTTAAGCACTGCCACCTCGTTGGCTGGTACAGACATATTGCACAGAATCACCTCCTTTCCAAAACCGGGAAATTCGTTCCCGCCACATTGCCAATAGAAGGGGGCGGGAAACGAAAAAAGTTGTCACTCGCATGCGTGCTGCGAACATTACTTCAATAATGGAAAAATTCGTTTATTTTTCAACCCCGATCTGGCCAAAGCCCCCGACAATAAAGTCTGGAGCTGCGATGAGACCGATGAATGCACCGTGCTTCTTGCCCCCCCACCATTAACACTTTGAACCCTGGGCTGATCGATCTCCGCAAAACTCACAAGTCAAACTCATCCAGAATTCAGCACCGGAGAGAGGAGACACCTGTTTTCACCGGTGATCTACCAACTGGTCGGGGTAATAATTTCTTGGCTATAATCAAGGAATTTCAAATGCATCCTTGGGAAATTCACTGTGTCCCGCTTCAAAATCTACTGTTTTTGCCTGGTCACTGCAGTTGCCGTTTTTTCGATCTGCCAGAAAGCTAGAACTGAAGATAATCGCCCCAATATCCTGTTTGCCATCGCCGACGACTGGTCTTATGGCCACGCCAGTGTCTACGGTTGCCGATGGACCAATACACCAAACTTTGACCGAGTCGCCAAACAAGGACTGTTATTCACGCGAGCGTACACGCCAAATGCAAAGTGTGCCCCGTCGAGAGCCTGTATCCTGACTGGAAGAAACTCATGGCAACTCGAGGAGGCCTGCAACCATGTCATTGATTTTCCACCCAAGTTCAAGTCTTACCCTGAAGCGCTTCAAAGTGCAGGATACGCAGTGGGCATGACCGGCAAAGGTTGGGGACCTGGCACGGCGCGAACCGTTGAAGGCAAAGCTCGCTGGATTGCAGGCAAACCTTACGCGCAATTCAAGGCCACCCCCCCCGCAAAGGGAATCTCAAACAACAACTACGCAGCCAACTTCCATGCGTTTTTAAAGGCAACCGCCAAGAATCAACCTTGGTGTTTCTGGTACGGCACTACCGAACCTCATCGCGGCTACGAATGGCAGGTAGGCATCACAAAGGGGGGGAAAAAACTGTCAGACATCGACACGGTCCCTAAATTTTTCCCCGACAACGAGACGGTTCGAACCGACCTGCTGGACTATGCATTCGAAGTAGAACACTTTGACAACCACCTAGGCAAAATCCTGAAGATAATCCAGGATGCGGGACAACTTGAAAACACAATCGTGGTGGTGACTTCGGACCATGGCATGCCGTTTCCCCGTTGTAAAGGGCAAGCTTATGATTATTCCAATCACGTTCCGTTAGCTATCGCTTGGCCGGCAAAAATCAAAAAACCGGGCAGACAGATCGATGACTATATCAGCTTTATCGATTTGGCTCCCACCTTCATTCGAGCAGGAAATCTCAATTTCCAAGAATCCGGTATGCAACCCAGCCCTGGAAAAGATTTGTTTGACATTTTTTCTTCGGATAAGACGGGCCAGGTCAACCCGGCACGGAGCTTTGTTCTCATTGGAAAAGAACGGCATGATGTTGGCCGTCCCAACGACGCGGGCTACCCTATCCGGGGAATCTTGAAAGCCGATAAGCTCTTGATCAGGAACTATGCGGCTCACCGATGGCCCGTTGGTGATCCGATCACAGGTTATCTCAATTGTGATGGCAGCCCCACTAAAACGGATATCCTCAACCGCAGACGGAAAAACGGTTCAGATCCCTACTGGGATCTTTGTTTTGGAAAACGGCAGACAACCGAATTTTTTGACTTAAAAAACGACCCTGATTGTGTCGAGAATCTC
>JAZABE010000972.1:0-1351 GCA_036137535.1 Planctomycetota bacterium
CGTGTCGCCATCGGTTCGTGAGAGCATCCCGTTGACCATTTCGTGAATCGTTCCATCTCCACCAATCGCACACAGTCCGTCGTATCCATGGAAATCCACTTCCCGTGCATAATCCCGGGCGTGTCCGGGGTAACCTGTTTCCAACACGGTCAACTCCGCGCCGTTTTCTGCAAAGATTGGTTGGATTTGCTGCAGGATCTTGAGCCCCTTTTTCTGACCTCCACTCGGATTGACTAAAACGTAGAATTTTTTCATGGCTTAGCTAGGCGTGAATCTGGGTTCCCAGGGTACAGTCGTAAAACAGGGCAGGTTGAAAGGAGGTCATCATTTTCTCTCGTGTCGGTCGATGGCCAATGGTTGAGGTACCTTGACCAGTTGGAAAGTATGTCCGGTTTGTTGCAGGAATCTCTCCAGCGAAAATTTTTTGAGTGCCAAGGTCGATGAATTGATCAGTGGGTGGCAGAGAATCGCTTCCTGATCCCAAAGGTCTTCGTCGATATAGACTTCCACCTGCGCGAGGGAATCGTTGATCAACGCTAGTAAGCTGACAGCACCCGGAAGGACTCCCAGGTGTTTCCAAAGGCGTTCAGCAGAACCGAAGCTGAGCCGGCTGGAATCCAGCAGGCTCGGTAGTTGCTTGAGATCAATCGGCTTGTCCTGTTCGACTGACAAGAGGAAGTGGCGTTTACCGTTTTTGTCCCTTAAAAAGAGGTTTTTGGTTGGGGCCCCCTGCAACTCCAGCGAGAGTGATTTCGATTCTTCCACGGTAAAAACAGCCGGGTGATCTTCTCGCTGGTAGGTGATTCCCCATTGCTTCAGAAAATCGAACAGGAAATCAATATCCGGGGGAATGAAATCGTTACCGGATTCAGTATTCATCCAACCCAGTCCATTTCTGTGCCGAAGGGTGTGTTTCTAGAGAGCCCTTGAGTCGCGATGCCAAATCACGCGGGTTCGTTTTTTGTTCTTAAAACGGGATTTCCCCTATCTTTGAGGTTTGTATTTTACGGGTAGTTATTTTGCGATGTCCACGCCAGTCAAACGATGTAAAATGAATTTTTGGCCAACTGGATCCTGAGAGTTTTGGCCAACTTGTGACTAACTTGAAAGAAACCATGAACCCTTTTGTTCTGCTGACTTTTGTTGTGGCTTGTTGTTTCCTAGGAGGTGACGAGAGATTGTCGGGCGTTGAAAGACCCAATGTCATCTTGATTCTTTGTGACGATTTGAATGACTATGTCGAACCCTACAACGGTCATCCCCAAACTCAGACTCCCAATATTGGCAAGCTTGCTCGTGCCGGAGTGACATTTACCCAGGCGCACTGCAATATTCCCATTTGTGGTCCTTC
>JAZABE010000973.1:0-1919 GCA_036137535.1 Planctomycetota bacterium
CTATGTGAATGGAGCGGTTGTTGTCGATGACAATTTGCGGTTCATGTTAAACACGGTTGACTGGTTGAAAAGAGGGGGGAGAACTCAGTGCCTGTTTGTTCTCAACCGTGAAATCGTTGTGCCTTACAACGTGAGTAATGTCAAGTTATATGAACCTCCTCCATCGGCTGCTGAGACCAAGCAGGCATTGGATGCTTTGTGGCAGAATACTTCGCCCCTTGATAAAATCGAACTTGCTAACGAAGCTCTGGAATTTGCCCAGGAGGAGCGGTTGTTGGAACAGCTTGTTGATTCCATCAAGGTGCAAGATTTTATTTCATCCAACCGATACTTGGCAATTCTCCTTTTCCTTGCTGCTTGGTGTGTTATCATTCCATTTGTTGTTCTGCTGGTTTCGATCAAGAAAAATCCGTTATCCGATTCTTCAATGGATGGTCTGCAACCCAACGCGAAACAGGAGAAAAAACGGAAAGAACAACTGGAGCGGTTTCGAGCATCGGAAGCTCTATTTGTTCACGTGATGAACCGGTTTGGGTTGGACATTTCTAAGCCAATTGAAGTCGATCCTGATCAATTGATCGCGATTTCAAGTCCTCAAAAAACGAAACAGATTCGGAGTCAAATTCGAAAAATCTTGGCTGACTTCAAAAGTCAATCATTCGATTTATGGACGAATCGCAAAGTCGAGAAGTTAGGGCGTTGCATTGCCCAATGGACTGATTTATATGAAACTGGAGTTCTGCGAGTGGAGCGGAGATCAGACGGTTTGACCCCGTAGACGTCTTCTCTAGATCGTCTAGTGTCCGCTCATGCCCATCCGTAAAACCAAGCAAGCAATACTGCAGATAGCGAGCAAAGAGAAAGCGTGGACGACCAAAAAAAACTGGAGGATTCTGCGAGTCGGGCGAAAGAATTATTGGCCAAGACTTTAAGTGAATTGCGGCAGAACCTTGTTGGAATGGATTCCGTGATTGAGCAAACGCTGGTGACGTTGATCGCAGGTGGGCATGCTTTGCTGGAGGGTGTGCCGGGGACGGCTAAGACAACGCTCTGCCGGTACTTGTCCACGATTCTGGGTTTGGAGTACCGACGGATTCAGTTTACGCCGGATCTACTGCCCACCGATGTTACGGGTACAAAAATATTCAACCAGGCTAAGGGGGAGTTTGTTCTGCAGACTGGGCCGGTTTTCTGCCAGTTTTTGCTCGCGGATGAATTAAATCGAGCTCCCGCCAGAACTCAGTCTGCCTTGTTGGAAGCGATGCAGGAAAAACAGGTAACCATCGAGGGTGAAACGATGGATTTACCCCAGCCGTTCATTGTCTTGGCGACGCAGAATCCGGTCGAGCAGGAGGGAGTCTACCGTCTTCCAGAAGCCCAGTTGGATCGATTTATTTTCCGGATTCGGGTGGGGTACCCAGATCGCGAAGGCGAAATTCAATTGTTGGAAGTCCATGAAAATCCCCCGGTCCAACTTGCCCAGGTTTGGAACCCGGAAACCATAGAGGAAATGCAAAGGGCGGTTGATCAGGTCTATTGCAATGCAGAGCTGAAATCTTACATGATCGACCTGATTCGCGCCAGTCGCGATCACGCCGATGTGTTGTTGGGAGCGAGCCCACGAGCGGCAATTTACCTCCAGAAAGCGGCCCGAGCGCGAGCATTCATTAATGGGAGAACGTTTTTTACCCATGAAGATGTTCAAGCGATGGCGTACCTGGTCCTGGAACACCGGATGATCATTCGCCCAGAAGCGGAACTGTCAGGACGGACGGCTTTGAACGTGATTTCTGAATTGATCGAATCCGTTCCTCTCAGGGAGGGCTAAACCGGGCTGCCATGACAAGTCGAGCACGATGGATTTTGGCGATTGCGATTTCAGGAATGGTAATGGGGGTCCTTGGAAGGTTTACTCATTT
>JAZABE010000974.1:0-3118 GCA_036137535.1 Planctomycetota bacterium
TTAAGAGCCCAGTGCATTTTATCAAGTCAAATTGGCACCGTTCACCCAGATCGTTTGACAGTCCCAGTTGGGCAGAAGAACGCATTTAATAGGGCAAGAAGACTAAGACAAAATCTCTTGGACAACCGTGCCGGACACATCGGTCAGCCGGTAATCTCGACCGCTGTATCGGTAAGTCAGCTTTTCATGGTCCAAGCCCATGCAATGCAAAATCGTTGCGTGCAAATCATGAACGTGCACTCGATTCTCGATCGCTGAACAACCAAATTCATCAGTTGCTCCATACGTCACACCCGGTTTGACGCCGCCGCCACACATCCAGACCGTAAATCCATAATGGTCGTGGTCTCTTCCTTTCTTACCTTCCGAGGTTGGAGCGCGGCCAAATTCGCCACCCCAAACCACCAAGGTTTCATCCAGCAAACCGCGATTTCTCAAGTCTTTGATCAGTGCAGCAATTCCCTGGTCACACGCCTTGGCCAATCTTGAATGACCGCCCTGAATATCCCCGTGCCCTGTATCCCAGGCAATATCATAGCCATCAATTGAATGCGAAAGCTGCACACAACGAACACCTCGTTCGATCAATCTCCGGGCCAACAAACAACCTTTGGCATACTCGCTGGTACCGTACAAATCGAGTGTCTTTTTCGTTTCACTCGCTAGGTCAAAAGCCTCCGGTACTGCAAACTGCATCCGAAACGCCATTTCCATCGCCTGAATACCTGCTTCCAATTGCTGGTCCTGCTCTTGTCGCTGGAGATGGATACGGTTCAGCTGGGTCAATAAGTCAGCCTGTTGTCGCTGTTCCTTTACGGACAAACGTGTATTTTTCAAGTCCTTGAGAATCTGGTCCGGCTTCATCGAGGCAATGTTGACATAGGTTCCCGCATAAGCCCCTGGCAAGAACGCATTTCCCCAGTTGGCAAGTTTACCGCGAGGCGCCGCTCTGGGACTCATTGCCACAAAACCCGGCAAATTCTGGTTTTCACTACCCAAACCATACGTCAACCAACTACCTAAACTGGGACGACTCGGCTGCAAATGTCCAAGGTTGTACATCAATATCGCCCCAGCATGCTCTGGGATGTCTGTGTGCATCGAGTGAATAAAGCACAACTCGTCCACTTCCTGAGCAACTTGCGGGAAAATATCGCTCACCCATTTTCCGGTTTGACCGTATTGCTTGAATTTGAAAGGGGAAACCATCAAGCCATTCTTGGTATTTCTCAGCGTTTTGCGATCAACAATTTTGGGTCGCTGTCCAGCATGTTTTTCGATCGACGGCTTATAATCAAATGTATCGACCTGAGACGGACCGCCTGGCATAAAAAGCTGGATAACCCGCTTGGCCTTGGGGGCAAAATGAGGAGCTCTGGGCAAAAGCGGGGCTGTCGAGTTTCCGTTGTTTGGTTCACTCCCAAGCAGTCCATCTTGCGCGAGCACACCGGCCAAACCAATACTGCCAAATCCCGCACCGATTCGACCAATCATTTCTCGTCGGCTCACTGCCGCAAATGGATCGCGATGAAACATTTCATTTCCTTTCCGGGTGAATCAGCCTATTGTACATAAAAAAACTCGTTGCTGCTGAGAAGCACTTGGCAGTACTTTTCCCAATGGGCTACTTTTCCGGACTGATCCTGAGTCACAAACTCAAGACCCAGTCTTTGTTCACTATCGGTTGGCGACCGAGAAAACAAAAGCTCATAAGCCTTAGTGATCCTGTCTTCTTCATTTTTTTCCATCAACGCCAACCGCTTTGAAAGCATTCTGGCACGGTCCACCATGAAATTGCTGTTGAGCATGAAAAGGTATTGTTGAGGCACGATCGAAACAGGGCGCTTGGCAACCGTCGCTCGCATCATGGGAAAATCGAACATTCGTAATAATTCGTCACTCCGGAAACGATCCCCTGCACGACTGACTTTAAAATAAAGCGTCCTTCTTTTCATATTCGTGTCATCAGAGGGTGGGCCCCCTAACTTGGAATCCAGTTCACCCGAAACCGACAAAATCGCATCCCGCCAAGATTCCACATCCAATCGACGGGGATTCATCCTCCAAAGAAAACGGTTGTCGCCATCCATTTCAAAGGCTCTAGCATCAAATCTGGCACTCATGCGGTAGGTCGCGGAATTCAGGATCAGCCGATGAAGGTGCTTGAGAGAACCATTTTCCAAAATCGTTGTCGCCAGCCAGTCAAGCAAATCCGGGTGAGTCGGAGCTTCTCCCAGTTTCCCAAAGTTACTTGGGGTGCGTACGATTGCTTTTCCGAAATGGTGTTGCCAGATCCGGTTAACATACACTCGTGCCGTCAGTGGATTTTTTTCATCAACAATCGCGTTCGCCAATTCCAATCGCCCGCTGCCATTTTGGAATAATGCTGAATTTTCTCCCGAGACAATTCTTAAAAATCTCCGCGGAGCTTCTGCACCGGTTTTCCGGAGGTTACCTCGAATTGCGACTTTCATATTTGCCGAACCTATATCTCGCAGCGCATGAGCCGTCGCAAATTTTGCAGGAAGCGTTTTCCGTAATGTCTCGAGTTCTTTTTTTAGTTGCTCCTGTTGTTGCTTCTGTTCATTGGTTGGAGTTTTTTTGTCCTTTTTGATACTGTTGTTCAACTGCTGAAGTTGCTTATTCTTGTCATTGATTTTTTTTTGGTGGTCGTTGTATTTCGTTACTACCTGTGGACTGGCAAGCGGTGCAAGATGAATCCCAGTGTTGTTAAAAACCCCCGCAAGAGAGTAATAGTCAAGCTGTGGAATTGGATCAAACTTATGATCGTGACATCGTGAACAAGCAGCTGTAATTCCCAGCAGTCCACGAGAAAGAGTATCGATTCGATCATCCAACGTTTCGCTCTTGGCCTGTGAAACACTGTCAGGATCTCCACCGTCACTATTGTAAGTCGGACCTAACGCCAAAAACCCCGTTGCGATATGAGATCCATCTTTTTCAACCTGATCGCCCGCAATCTGCAGTCGAATAAAGTCTTTAAAAGGCAGATCATTGTTCAACACTTCAACAACCCAATCCCGATATCGCCAGGCATCATTCATGGCCGCGTTATCATTAAATCCTCCAAACCCATCGCTGTACCTGGCCACATCCA
>JAZABE010000975.1:0-1151 GCA_036137535.1 Planctomycetota bacterium
ATATCAACATTTTACTTGCCCCCAGCTTCCTGTTCACTTCACTTTTTCGGGACGGCAATACGTTTTACTTTGGCGACCCCAAGAAAGTCCGTGAACCATTGCAATGGTTACTCGGGGAAGGACTCGAAGCAATGCTCGTCAGCTTTCATTTTGAACAGGTTTTTTACGTGGAAGCGAGAATGTCAGCCGGACTAACGGTCGACAAACGTGAACTCATCACTCAAATGCGTGATCGCATGAATGAAATCCCGGAACAAATCGAAAGTTACATTGTCGACATTAATCCGTCGAAGCACTGGCGAGCCTTGGCCTTTCGTTTCCCCGCCATGATTCGGTTTCTGCATTCACAAACTCGAATACAAGTCGAAGATCAAACCCCGGTGCTCAACATTGCTTTACCTCTCGAAGCTGCCCCCAACTTATTGATTGCCAGCGAACTTAGTCTGGCTTCCGAAGCTGGGGCTGGTTCCGCCCCGGGCAGTCCAACAGCGACCACCACCCCCCAAAATATCAACGAGTTGTTGAACGTACCAATGTCTGTCGATATCCCGCAACAAGACCTAAATTTAGCCATTGCTGATATTGCGATGGACGTCCGAAGTTCGATTCGTGGACTTCCTTTTGAATTCAATATAAAAATTGATGGGAATGACCTAATGGATGAAGGAATTACACGAAACCAGGCGATTCGCGACTTTGTCATGGAGGACAAACCACTCCAGGAAATCCTCACCGGAATCGTGATGAAGGCAAACCCTGTGACCACCGTTCAGTCACCCACAGAAAAGGATCAGAAGCTTGTTTGGCTGATTACCGACGACCCTTTAAAAGCTGGTAACAAGATTATCCTATTGACAACGCGCAAGGCTGCCGAAACTAAACAATACACTCTTCCTTCTGTTTTCGTAGAATAACAAGAAGAAACAAACAGTACTGACAAGTCTTGAACTTGTCCGATGTCCACGAATCAACGTGACGGGGATTCCATGCAGCCCTTTTCAATTCAGTGCGTCACCTGCAAATCAAAACTGACGGTAACGAAGCCGGCATTGCTTGGGCAAATCCTCGTCTGCCCCAAATGCAACAGCATGGTACAAATCCCGGAAAATCCTCCTTCCGAAACTGAAATTCTTGCTCCGGCTTCAGATACC
>JAZABE010000976.1:0-1241 GCA_036137535.1 Planctomycetota bacterium
CCAAAATAAGTTTGGCGGATCTTCTCAAACCATCTATTGAACAAGCAATGCACGGCACGTTACCCGACGACAAACGGGCCGAACTTGAACGCCTGCTGTTTTCATTTTGGCAAACGAAACTTCAGATCACTGAGGATAAACCGTCCGCCATCCTACGCCGGATCCGCCATCATCCTGAATCGGGTCCCCTGATGCAACAGATTGAAACATGGCTCCATGCTCCCGCCGCAAGCGATCAGGAAATCAACCTCGCAGAGCTACTGGCGCCCTACCAAAAATACGATGCCCAAGAACTGGAGTCACTGGACCTCCAAAACCAGGGTGAATCCCCAGGGGCAGCTTCATGAATTTTGCAAACTGGCAGCTTCTGTTTTTCCTGGTTCTTCCTTTCGCACTATTGATTTGGGCTTGGACTCAAAAAAACCACCAAACCGCGTTGCCTTTTGACGGAGGTCAACAATCCCAGGGACGGGGCTGGGGATACCTGCTAAACCTGGCAGACTCTATTCCCATCCTGCTCCTGGCCATCGTGATCGTCATCCTCGCCGGTCCCACTCAACTCGGGACCCCCGTCCAAGAACGCGAATTGAAAAATATTCAGTTCTGCCTTGACGTATCCGGAAGCATGACAGCGAACTTCGGCACAGCCAAACGTTACGATGCCGCCATGGAGGCCATCAATGATTTCATCGATTTCCGGGAAGGCGACACTTTTGGATTGACTATTTTTGGTGTGAAAAACCTGCAATGGGTTCCCCTCACGACCGACACCTCCGCGTTCAAATGCGCCCCTCCCTTTCTACGGCCGGAATCACTACCTCCCGGTTTTGGAGGCACAATGATTGGCAGTGCACTTCAAAGTTGCCAAAAAGTACTTGTCGAACGGGAAGAGGGCGACCGAATGATTATTTTGGTTTCGGATGGAAATAGCTTTGACCTCAATGCTCCCAATGACGAAAACCTCGCTAAAAAACTCAAGGCGGATGACATCGTCGTTTATGCCGTTCACGTATCGAATACTTCTCTGCCTCCAGAACTGGCTACACTGACCACCATTACCGGTGGAGAGGCCTTTAACCCCGGAGACAAAAATGCGTTACGCGCAGTTTTTCGCAAAATTGACCAAATGCAACAAACCAAACTCAAACCCGCTTATGCTGTGCGACAAGATTTTTTCTGGCCATTTTCGATTGGCGGAATGACCCTCATTGCGATTAGTCTTGCGACGGCTTTTGGATTGA
>JAZABE010000977.1:0-1748 GCA_036137535.1 Planctomycetota bacterium
ACATCCCTACAATCGATTTCCAGCCAGCCTTCAGTTGTTCAGGTTGTCAAATCCCCAAACCTCAGTTGGGACTCCAAGATTTCCAAAGCCAAGAAGGGTAACTTCAACCCATTCACCACCCGCGAACACAACCTTACCGGCGTTAATGACGGTCGACCAATTTCAATGTTTTCTGAAAAACCGAAATCATCATGCGTTGAGTCAAACGTCCAGTGAACGTGTTCTGTTGACTGGGGTGGTAACAGCCCACCAGGTGTCGGCCATGGGCAAGCTCAAGATGGGCTCCATGACCAAATTTAGATTTTTGGTTTTCAGCCCAATTCCGGTCAACTGCCACCTGCAAAATACTTTTCCAAGCCATCTGTCCAAGAGCGAGAAAAACGCGTACTGGGACCTGGTCGATGGTAGACTCAAGCCAATCGCGGCAGTTGTCTAGCTCTTCCGGCATGGGCTTATTGGCAGGCGGCGCACAGTGGCAAATTGCTGTAATACAACAACCGTTAAGCATCAGACCGTCCGATGAATCGACTGAACTGGGTTGATTACACAAACCGACCTTATGCAAAACTTCAAAAAGGAAATCCCCACTTCGATCCCCGGTAAACATTCTGCCGGTACGGTTGGCGCCATGCGCTGCTGGAGCCAAGCCAACGATTAACAGAGCCGACGACGGATCGCCGAAGTTGGGTACTGGCCGCCCCCAGTACTCGCTTTCCCTATAAGCCTTGCGTTTGCTGACAGCAACCTGCCGACAGTATCCGGTCAGCCTCTCACACTGCTCACAAGTGGTGATGTTGCGATTTAGCTTTTCCCAACCCCTCGTCCCGTTTGAGTTTTTCGTCATGAAAGCCTTTCACCTAACCCCTGATCTGCAACATGGCCAGGAAAAAACCCGTGGAAACAGGCTATTATCGCAAACAACCTCCTCTATCATTTTGAACGGTCACTCGAGCAATATTCGCCCTACCGCTTAACGGCATCGTCGATCAGCGCCTCCAACCTCGCTTCCTCGAACTCCAATTTAGTCGCAAAATGCTTCAAAACTTTTACTTCGGATTCTGCCAACTCCCCGTCAGCCATTGCGGCATTTAAAAGAATTGCCATCGTTTGCTCCGGTTCCGTCTTTAAGACGCGGAGCATCTGTTGATGGAACTCAGGATCATTTTGGGCCCGATCCAGCATCGCCGTTCGCGAGGCCAACCCAACACCAATTTCTCCCGCCAATTTTTCAATCAAAGCTTTTTCACCCTCATGGATTTCACCATCGACCCCAACGACGCTGACAGCAGCTCTGAGAATTTCCAATCTTTCAAATGATTTCATTTTTCCTCCCGGTTTTATTTCTTGGAGTTAACGATAATTTCAGCAGAATAAATTGCAGACGGATCAACTCGTTCCGACAAACAGCGAAAAATGATGGCAATCGTCCGGGAAACCCGGGTCTCTTGCCGCGTTCCATCGGGCAAGGTGACCGAAATCGGTTGATCGAGATCGGCAACTTGGTCATTCAGCCTCAAAGAACACGAATCAAGGCCATCCATTGTCTCAAAATGAAAACTCTGCCCTTTCCGTTTTGCAACGATCAAGCTTCCATTTTTCCGGTGACCCGGAGCAACCGCCAGCCAATAAAAACGATCATGAGTCGTGCCAGATTGTCGCCAGACTACTTTTTCCGGGTTAGGATCTCTCTTGAACTTTGCCATCCAAGGAACAGCAACCCGGTCTTCTCGATTCATCCAGTGCCCATA
>JAZABE010000978.1:0-1423 GCA_036137535.1 Planctomycetota bacterium
AAAGCCGTCGATGTCGGTTAATGCCAAATTGGTTGAAGAGCGGCTTGAACCTGGCATTTTCGGAATAATGACAGGGGCATCCTTGGAATCAGCCGGCTAAGGATTCCGTAATCGGATTGTGTAAGGTTGCTTTGCGTCCAAGGTTTTTTTGGATCAGTGGGAGCCTGAGTCGACTGGCTTAATTCCCGGCCCGAATTTTTGTGCGGTCTCCGAAAGGAGCCAATTGGGAAACCGTCGGGCTGGATTTCGACAGCCAACTGGGCGGAATGGACCGGAGGCTTAACGCGGTTAGAAATTGGCAGATTTGAACGTACTGGGAGTCGTTTGACCGATGGGCTCCCAACGGGTTCCAGGTTTGATTCGACCCGGAACGGTTTCATGGCAGTTTGGTATGGGCCTGTTTTGACGCTGTGATCTAAAATCAGATTTTGGGAACCGGATCTGAAATAGGATTTGTTTCCGGTGGGCATCCCCGGAGTTGCCCGAAAAGTCAACAAGAAAAACAAGAGGATTGCCAAGGCGATGGCCTGGTTGCCCAGGAATTTGGGAGCGTTTTTTCGGAAAAACGAGGGTCTGGATTGAATCATTAACGCTGGGGTCTCAGAAGGTTGACGGGCATCTGAGGTCTCGCCAATTTGCTCCAAGATGGCCACGATGTCGTTTTTGAGATCTTCCGCCGTCGCGTAGCGATCTTTGGGATCCAGGGTAAGGGTGCGGCTGAAGATGATATTGAGTGCGCCTATCAATAAAGGGTCAATCCGGTGAGCCCAGTCTTTGAGGTTCAGTGTCGGAGTTTGGGCCTCGGCGATTTGTTCGAAAATTGACTCGAGCGGTTCGTTCATCAATTGTTCAAAGGAAATCGGCGGTGAACCAGTGACGAATTCAAATAACAGAATGCCCAATGAATAAATATCAGTTCGGTGGTCGATCGCTTTGCGACTTCGTGATACCTGTTCCGGGCTCATGTATTGGACCGTACCGACCAGATAGTTTTCATTTACTGCCAGCATTGGAGGGTGTTTGGTTTCGTTGAAGCTCTTGGCCACGCCGAAATCAATTAATTTAGGAGCGTACTGTCCGTTTTGTTTTTGGATTAAAATATTAGTTGGTTTTATATCTCGGTGAATTATCCCCCGGTTATGACAATGGGCGACCGCCTGGCAAACTCCGGTGAAAAGCTGGAGTTTGGATTGAATTCCCAGGTTGAATTCTTGGACATGTTCCAGAACATTTTTGTTTTCCAGCAGCTCCATCGCGATGAATTCTTGTTCTGTGTCCAGTTTCCCCTTTCCGTGAAATTGAACAATATTCGGATGGTTCAAGCATCGCATCGCGGATGTTTCTTGTTGGAAACGGGATTTGAACGTTTGCGCATCGGAGTTTTTGTGAACAAACTTAATGGCAACGTTTTGTTCATTGCAGT
>JAZABE010000979.1:0-1308 GCA_036137535.1 Planctomycetota bacterium
CATTCCATATTCAATAGGAACAATAAAAACAACAGACCGGTAATGAAGCCGACCAAGCCTACCGCAGCAACCAGGAAGCCGGACACGATATCATATTTACTGACAGCCGTTTTGGACTCTTTTCCAAAAGCTTCCGACAGTTTTCGTGTTGGTGAAATGGTGGTACTCATTCGTTTTCCAGTCAGTTCAAGCTCAGCTCTTATTCTAGTTCCAACAGTTGCCCTTCAGGTACTACTTCTAGGTACCATTTTGACCAAAACTTGACGATTGCTTCTGTTTCTTGTTTGTTGGGCTTCGCTGAAAGTTTTTGTGATTTGAACTTTCGGCTCACAAATCGCAAGCCCTCATTTGCCAGTTTGGCGATTTCTGGTTCCGGATCTGACAGGGCGTGGATCAAGAATGGGATATTGTCGAAATCTCGGAACTTGCCAATTGACTTAACAGCGACCTTGCGAGCAACTGCGTTTTCATTGGTGACCAAATTGCGTAAAGTCGCGAGCTGTTGAGCACGGGACCCTTTCTGAGAAGACAAGACCAGCGAGTCAAACTTGTTCTCAAAGGCAGCCCAATCGGTTGGTTTTCCGGTCTCGATAAGTGAGAGAATACTGTCGAAGTCTTGCCGGTAAGTTTTGTTGACCAAGCGTCCACCTCTGAAGGTAAGTTCCCCCTGTTCAGGGAGTCCATTGCCCCCGCCTTCGACGATATCCAGATAGCTAGGGATAATCAGCTTGGTGCTCCGGACTAAGAAAAGAATGGCAAATGCTGTCGAGTGGTCAATGTTTTGATCGACTGAATTTGTGGACATCCAGGAACCGTTGGCGTTTTGCGCTCCCTTGAGGAACTTGGCACCGCCAACATACCAGGCTGGGGCGATCGGGTTGATTTTTTCTGCCCGTTCTTTGAACGCTGAGTACCTTTCAAAACCGTAAAGGTAGTAATAAGTCCAGGACTCGGGGTTGATCACAAAATTTTGCTTGAACCACTGGTCACCTCGTAATTTGGCATTTCCAAAACCGGCAATCTGGCGAACAGGAGCCGGCTTCTTATTGCCTTTCTTGGCATCCTTGTCTTCTTCAACCACCATGGTGACGCTGGGGGGCAAAAATTCGAGTCCAGGTTTGCGCTTTTTGGTGACTTCTTCACCACCGTGTAAGCCGTAAGCATCGCCAAGTAGATAAAGACTTCCCAAGCCGGCAGCCGTCAGCGACTGCGTGACACCTCCGTACACGGTTCCCGGACTCGCTTTGTAGACAAATCCACCGGAGGGATGTTGGGTTTGGACGAGGAAGTTGATCGCTCCTTCGACGG
>JAZABE010000980.1:0-4306 GCA_036137535.1 Planctomycetota bacterium
AAAGTCGCAGATTTTTATTGGCGACTGGAATCACGCTGCCGCCATGAAAAAACTCGGGCTGGATTCCGAGGAACAGCCCGATGCTGAAACGGTATCAGCGAATCAACAGGGAACGATGGCGGCCAAATTGACCTCTTCTAATTTTCGTCCCGAAGACGTGCTGCGGCATGTGGATTACCTGTGCCGGAGAGAGCTAGGAGGCCGCATGACTGGAACCCGGGGTGAACGACTGGCCACGGCCTATGTCGCGGCCTATCTGGACAGCCTTGGATTGACACCGGCCGGGAAAAATGGGAGCTGGTACCAAGAGTTTTCATTTCCTGCCGGTGCTAAGCTGGGGTCAGACAACCAATTGAAAATTCCCGGTGAAGTCCCGGTCCTAAATAAGGACTGGCGACCGTTAACGTTTTCGGGGAACGGACAATTCAAAACAGCTCCGGTTGTTTTCGGTGGGTATGGGGTGGTGGCTCCCAAAGGGGAAGGTCAGGAAGAATATGACTCTTACGTTCATCTGGACGTAAAAGATAAATGGGTGATGATTTTTCGGTTTTTGCCCGAAGACATTACGGCTGAGAGACGACAGTATCTCTCCCCCTATTCTGGTCTTCGTCGAAAAGTGATGGTGGCCCGCGATAAAGGTGCCGTGGGGGTGATTGTGGTCAGCGGCCCCCGTTCAAAAGTCCGTAATCAATTGGTTCCCCTGCGGGAAGATTCGAAGTTGTCAGGAACCAGTGTGGCTGTCATTAGTATTACGGATGTCATGGCCAACAAACTGTTATCTAAATCCAACCGAAAACTTGCCCAATTGCAAGAACGGCTGGACACAGGGGGCTTGATGGTTGGGTTTGATCTCAAACAGAAGATTTCGGCATCCGTTGAAGTTGAACAGGTTCGCAAGACGGGGCGAAATGTCTTGGGGAGATTGGTGGTTGGAGACAAGCCCTCTGGCGATGCACTCTTGGTCTGTGCTCATATTGACCACCTGGGACAGGGGCCGACGTCGGGTTCTTTGGCAAAGGATTCAGAAAAGGAGACGATTCACTTCGGTGCCGATGACAATGCTTCCGGGGTGGCCGCAATGTTGGAGGTTGCTGAATACCTTGCCGCCCAGAAAAAAGCGGGAAAATTGGAGGCATACCGGGATGTTGTGTTCGCTGCTTGGTCGGGTGAAGAATTGGGACTGCATGGATCCAAGGCCTATGTCAAAATGCGGCGATCGGGTTACATGGAAGAGATGATGAAGGCTCATGCTGGAATTGGTGGCGATCCCGACCCTGGAAACCAGGCCGATTCATCTTCGGCACCCAAGGTTGGGCCGGTAACGATAGATTTGAAAAACATACCGATTTATGGAATGATTTCGGGTTGTTTTAACATGGATATGGTCGGGCGTTTTGATCAAAAATTGATCCTGCAGGGAATTGGATCGTCCCCGGATTGGCGACCAGCCATTGAACAAAGAAATGCGCCGATTGGCCTTCCCTTGTCGCTGGTTGACGACACTAACCTTCCGACAGACGCGACTTCATTTTACGAGGCCGGCGTCCCTATTCTTTCGGCGTTTACTGGATCCCATAGTGATTACCACACACCGCGTGACACCCCCGAAAAATTAAATTATGAGAAGGCCGCCCAGATCGCCAAGCTCATGGGCTTGTTGGTGCGTGGGTTTTGCCGGGCAGAAGCTCCGCCGGCTTACACTAAAGCCAAAGAGAATGCCCAGCAACGTCCCAGGGCTGGACTGCGAGCCTATCTGGGAACCATTCCCGATTATGGCGAAGACGTTAAAGGCGTTTTGATTTCTGGAGCAACCAAGGGCGCTCCGGCTGACAAGGCAGGGTTGAAGGCTGGGGACGTGATCGTCGAACTGGCGGGAAAAAAGATTGAAAACATCTATGATTACACCTATGCCATCGAGGCACTGAAAATCGGTCAAAAAACGTCAATTGTCGTTCAGCGAGGCAGTAAACGGTTGACGTTGGAACTGGTCCCTGGGTCCCGCCAATAAACTTCCGGTTGGAAATGAAAATAGGGGTCAGCGGAGTGGTGCAGTATTGACCACAAACCTGCCAAATTTCTGTCCCTATTAAGAGGTTGAGTCGCCTGCTGAGTTCTCGCCGGTCAATCGAAATTCCGCTGCCGTCCAACGGTTCTGCCGCGATTTATTTGTGAGCCAAATCGCTGTCAATTGTTCGGCTCGTGTAGGGTCTGGCCAATCGTTCCGTTTCGAGCCTCAACGCCACGGAATGAGTGAACTGGTGGCTGTTGCTGCAATAGGCGACCGGTCCAAATCATCCCGCGGTTGACTCACCGCTCAGAGGACTCCTGTCCGGAAAGGGTGAAGAATGATTTCAGCTTTGCGTTACTGAACCGTCCCACTTCAAAGGAAAAAACAGAACCGTCCGCCAAGCCCGCCTGAATTATTCCCGGACGAATATTTCCCAGCCCTCGTAACGGATTTTCCCAGTCGACTTCAAATTCAACAGGTTGGGTCCACGGCACGAATTGGTCCGCTTCTACGATCAGGACGGTATTACTGGTGCCGTCGAGAAAATCTCGCAATCGGGTTCCCTGTTGATTTTCGAAAGCGGTGCCTTTTCCGGTTACCGCCAGGTAATTGGTTTTATGGGAATCGGCGGAATTGGGATTAACGTAAACCGAGGGAATTTGTTTCAAGAGCTTGAGATTGTGTTCGCTATCCCAAGGTTCATCCAGTTTAAATGAATCGTAAAGTGCTTGTTGGTCTAACAGGGGTAGGATTTGCACCCGCCAACTTAAAAGGCGTTTCCCTTCTTTGTCCGTAATCGCTTGCGCGGGAAACCGCTTGTGGATGTCGTGGTGATGGTGAAATGCGAGAAGAATCTGTTTCAGGTTGTTGGCGGTCTGCATCCGGCGAGCAGCATTCCGGGCGGACTGAACGGCGGGTAACAATAGAGCCGTAAGAGTACCGACCAAGGCGATGTCGTTGTCGAATTGGATGGTGAGAGTGTCGCCGTTTCGAACGGGTGCCAGGTTTTTTTCGATTTGATTAATGACTCGCGTCATGTAGTCAAATTGGGCTTTCTCTACCAAGTTATCCGGGTTCAGTTCAGTTGCGAAACTGCTGATCAGAACGGCTTTTCCTAATGCCAGCAAGTGCTTCAGGGTCAGCTCGATTTTGCGAGCCTTTTCTTCATCGTAACCCACAATCTTCAAGTTCATGCCGAGGCTAAGTCCTTGTGGCTTGAGTGATAGCTTCAGGGTTTTGAGTTGGTCAGGAAAACGGTTGATGCCGGCAAGCGGAGGGGGGAATGGGCCGGTAGATTCAACGGCGTCTAATAGTTCAGTTAGAAAAGGTTTCAACTGTTCAGCAGAAACGATGATTTTCAAATCCTCATCGTTTTCGGTTCGGGTCAGCAACCGGGTGAAAGGTGTGTTTGTGTTTTTGGCCTGGGCCATCTGGATCGCTTCAAATTGGGTGGTCGCCAAGATCAGTGTCCTGGAATTGGGTTGGACCAGGTGCATATTTAAGTTGGGGTCAAAATAAACGGAGATTCCCTCAATCCGTTTTGGTTCTCCTTGGCTAAAGGTTTTGCTGATTTGAACTGCTTTTTTCAGGTGAAGAATAATGCCCAGTGTTGGCGGGCCATTTCTTTTTAGTTCACCCATGGCAATCAGAACTTTTCCTGCAGCGATCGTGGCGGGATCAATACCGTAATCCCGTTTCCCAATCGCCGAGACGATTTCGTGGGGAAAATATTGGGCACCTTGGTTCTTTTGAAAAGACTCTACATCAAATAGCAGGGCTGCAAAGGTGTCTCGAGTCACGTGATCGACGGATTGGTGTTGAGCCGTTAAATCGTTGGTGAGTTGAGGGCTCAAGAAAAGCAACAGCACAAAAAAGCGGTGGGGGTGAACTCCAGTCATGTGAATCTCCGAGTTTGTGGTGACAAATTTGGGGACTTTCGGATCTTCTTGCTTAACGCGGGCCAAATGGGATCCAACGATTCTCATGCTTCAATATATACGATTTTGAAGTCAGGCAGGATTTTGGAAGTGATCGCGTAGCGTTGGTTTGATTCAACCGCGGAAAACCAGGATTAAATGGAGGCAAACGGTGGATTACCCAAGGGTGGGATGGCCTGCACCTTGATCACCCCCGATGAAATTCACGGTATTGCAGTATCGCTGAAGCGTAAAAGACACTCAGGCCGGGTTCGTTCTTCTGGACAGGGATTGAACTCAACGGGACCTTGGAAAACCACTCGAATTGGGAAATTAATCCCAACTGAGCGAACCACCGGTTTGATATTCGGTCACCCGGGTT
>JAZABE010000981.1:0-2290 GCA_036137535.1 Planctomycetota bacterium
GGAAAAACGATGTCGGACGCTGTATGCAATTGATGGTGTGTTGGAATGGCGAAACGCTTTTGAAAACCGGGAGCAGGAGCCTGCATGCCCCTGGACGATGCGGCCAGTGCTTTGTGAAAAAGTCGCGGCGATTGGACGCTCCCAAGCGCGTCAACTTAGTTATTGGGGGAACTCGTCTAAAGTGGAATTGACCGGTTTACCCCGGCTGGATTCACTGGTTTCTCAAGCCGGATCCGCAGTGCATTCGACATCTCGCCGCAAAAAGAGAATCTTGGTAGCGACTGCGAAGTGGCCGGCATTTACCGACGACCAACAAATCAAACTGGAGCAAAGCCTGTGCGATCTGCGAGACTGTTTGAAATCAGAAGCGTACGGTGACCTGGAAGTGACTTGGAGATTAGCTCGGGGGTTGGATCAGGAAATCGGTGTTTCCAATTCACTTCAATGCTTCAGTCAAGGGGAACTGGCTGGATTGCTGTTGGAATGTGATGCTCTGATTACCACGCCTTCGACAGTCATGTTGGAAGGGATGATTCTCAACAAGCCAACGGCTGTCCTGGAATACAATGATTGTCCGCAGTTGGCCCCTGCAGTTTGGCAAATCCGACACCGTGGCCAAATGAAGGAGGTCATCCAGGAGTTGATTGATCCTCGACCGGCAAAACTGGCACAACAGGAATTTGTGCTTCACGATCTGTTGGAATGTCGATCCCCGGCGATTGACCGCCTGGGGCAATTGATTAGACAGATGTTGCAACACGAGGCCGGCCAATCCCCCGCGAAGATCGTTCCGGTCTGTTCGCCCGAGACCGATTCTTCTCTTGGTTTTGATTTTCTTTACAATAACCACCGCTTACTGGAATCGGATAACCTTCACGAAATGAAAGTCCATATTGCGGGGTTGGAACGTGAAGTGGGAAGACTTCAAAAACGGAATGACCTTCTCGAGCACGAGTTTGATCGGGCGAAATCAACAATCGAAAATGTGTTCAATAACCCGGTGATTGCACCCTTTATCAAGGCAGGTGAATTTACGGGAAAATTGTTTGGGAGGGAAAAGAAATCGGCCACCTAGGAGCCGTGGTCACTGACATGTTTACGCAATCGAAAACTCCCTCGACATCGACAATGACTCGACCGGCCAGCCAGTCGGACCCGCTGGTGGTCTGCGCGACTGATGATGCCTACGTGATGCCCTTGGCCACCATGTTGTATTCGGCGGGAGAAAATTTGAGAGTTGGGGCAAGCTTGAATGTGTGCATTTTGGACGGCGGGGTCTCCGAAGAAAACAAGCTAAAACTCAAGGAATCACTAGTCGATCAGCCAATTAATCTCGAATGGGTGTCGTTGGATTCCGATCGGCTAAACCAATTCCAGGTGTCGCATCATGTTTCCCATACGGCCTATTATCGACTGCTGTTAGCAGAAGTATTGCCAAGCTCGTTCTCAAAAGTGCTTTATCTGGACTGTGATTTGCTGGTGCGGGGAGACCTGGTGGAACTTTGGGAAACCCAAATGCTTGGCGAGACGGTCCTGGCGGTTCGGGATGTGGCCTGCCCGATCGTGGATGCGGCCAAGGGCATGGAGAATTTCCGCTTGGCTAACCCCTACCTAGCCAATTACCAACCCATTCGAAACTATCGGGAACTGGGTATCCAGCCCGACGCCCCTTATTTCAATAGTGGTGTCATGCTCATCGACATGCAGCGTTGGCGAGACCATCAAATCACCGAGAAACTGATCAAGTGTTTAAAAGACAACGAAGCTTATGTTTGGTGTTGGGATCAGTATGCGCTGAATGTCGTGCTTTATGACAATTGGCGTCCGCTATCGATGCAATGGAATCTGGGAACTCATGCTTTTGAATACCCTGATTCCCGTTACAGTCCGGTCGAAAAGGATCAGTACCAGGAGATGATTACCGATCCGAAATTGGTGCACTTCACGACAGAATGGAAACCTTGGCATTATGGTATCCAACATCCGTACCAGGACGATTTTTTTTCAATACTCGATAAGACAGCGTGGCAGGGATGGAGGCCGGCTAAACCTGATTTTAGTTTGAAACGCATCCTCGACCATTTAATAGTTGGGGCAATCAAACGGGGAACCATTGTTTATCGAAAATTGGCTTCGGGTTGGTAGGAGTGTGGAATGGTTAGCAGCACAACCGACGAAAATAAAGCCAGGGTAACCCTGTTTGCTGTGCCGAAACCGTTTGAGGGCCATACTGGGATCATCCAACGCAATGCCATTACCAGTTGGTGTCAGCAGCGTGACTCGGTCGAGG
>JAZABE010000982.1:0-1866 GCA_036137535.1 Planctomycetota bacterium
CAACAATTTTCTCCCTGGCAATCTGCCTATTAAGCGGACTTGCTAATGGCCAAGACGAGAACAAAAAAAAGAAAGGGCAAAAGCGAGGTGGTAAGCAGATTGCATCCCGCATGATGGCTCGATTTAAGAATGCCAACTTGACCGACGAGCAAAAGTCCAAAATGGCCAGGATCATCAAAGAGCATTCAGGGGCTCTGCAAGAACTGCAAAAAGCAACAAACACCCTGCTTTCTCCCGAAATCCGTAAAGCGCGCAACGAAGCCCGCAAAAAAGCACAAGGTGAAGGTCTCAAAGGAAAAGAACTTCAAGCTGCCGTTGAAAAAGCTGCGGCGATTCCAGCTGGTGACGTCGAAAAGTTGAAAGAAATCCAGAAAAAATCGGCTGCCAAACAAAAAGAAATTGTTGAAGCGCTGACCGCCCTTCTCACCCCTGAGCAAAAGGCAAAACTGCCAAAACGAGGTGGTGGAAAAAAACCAGCAAAAGGAAAGAATAAAAAAGACAATCAATAAGCTTAACAGCAAACTTGCCCCTGAAATCGGCTTCAGTCAAAACCTGACGGGTTCGTTGGAGTCCGGTTTCCGTAGCAATTCTGAATTTCAAATTCGAAGAGACCGGGAGCCTCAAAAGGCCCCGGTCTTTTGTTTTAAAGCCTTCTCTGGCCATAATACACGCGTCTTCAAAAAATCCACGTTCCCATCGCCGGACAGGCCGCACCATGCAACAATTCGCATTTGTAATTTTTTGGATCTTCGTTTTTACGGTTGGGCAAGAGGCGAGGACCCAAGAAGCAATAAGCCCAAAACTCGAATCGCTCTGGAGTGGCGCTCGCAAGGGAAATCTTGAACAAGTCAAAAAAGCCATTGAATCCGGCGTCCCGGTCGATGCCAAGACAGATTACGGAGCCACTTCACTATCGTTTGCCGCGGATCGAGGACACACCGAAATCGTCCACTACCTGATCTCCCAAAAAGCAGACCCCAATGTCAAGGATAGCTTTTATGGTGCCACCCCCATGGATTGGGCCAGTAGTCACGGGCACTACGAAATCATGAAATTGCTCGTCCAAGGAGGCGCCACCCAAATTTCGCCCGCTTTTGAGAAATCCATTGTGGAAAAAGATCTCGATTTCGTGAAATACCTTGCGAACAACAGCTTCATAAATTACCGGGCAGCAAAATCCAAACTCCAGCTGGCCCATCGCTTGGAGTTCCCGGAAGGCGTCGACATCCTCGAGCGACTAGTCAAAAAGCTGGAACCTGCCTTCGTTGTTCCAGAAGCTGACGCCCTGAAATATTCCGGCAGCTTCCGACGGGATGCCAACACCAGAATCAAGATAGCTCGACAGGGCCGATTCCTGACTGCCGGGATTGGAAACGGCAATCCTAGCGAACTGGAGGTAATCGATGCCCAAAAATTCAAGGGACCTGACTATGAGATCCGCTTTGAAGTCAAAGACAACAGGGTTACCGGTATCCACTGGTTAGCGAATGGTCAAAACCAGTTTCTTAAAAAAATGACACCGCAGGAACTCGAGGCATTGACCCCAAAAACAGTCGTTTCCCCGGAACCAACGGAATCTGCCTTAAAATTTGCTGACAGTAGTCCACAGTCCCGAAAACAAGACCTAGCCCTCTCTTCAGCCAATTGGCCTCAGTTTCGCGGAACCGGTGCTCGAGGGATTGCCGACGGACAAAATCCGCCGTTGAACTGGAATTTCAAGGAAAAACAAAATGTAGCATGGTCGACTCCGGTACCCGGGTTGGGGCACAGCTGTCCCGTGATCTGGGGAAATCATGTGTTTGTCACCACTGCCATCAGTCAAAGTGACACAGGCATCAAAACCGGTCTGTATGGTGATGTCGCGTC
>JAZABE010000983.1:0-7208 GCA_036137535.1 Planctomycetota bacterium
AGTGACCAACAGGATTCCGGCAACAATGAGTAACCATGGCCTGGTTTTATCGGCAGGTCGGGCTTGGCCTATCGGTGACGCATTTTCGGCCGGTTCCGGTTCAGGGATTTCGTGGGTTTCGTTAACCAAATTTCTACTCGTGTGACGACTGGTACTTCAACTTAATGCTAGTGAATTTCCCATTGCAGGGTACAGTTTAGCCAAATTAGACCTGATTGGATTCAATTTCAAAACCGCATTTTTTCAGTGCAACCAACGGTTTGCCCGGCATGGATCTAAACCGATTGGCAAAATAATGCGGGAGCACCTTCTACTCAATGCCTCCTTACATATTATCATGCCCCTATGAAGTCGTTTGAAGTTAATTTTGATGGTTTAGTCGGGCCAACGCATAATTATGCGGGTCTATCGTTTGGAAACCTCGCTTCTGCTCGTCATCGAAATCTCAAATCCAGTCCCAAAAAGGCCGCATTGCAGGGGTTGGATAAAATGCGGATGTTACACGAACTGGGAGTCCAGCAAGCGGTGTTGCCACCCCAGTTGCGGCCAGACATTTCGTTTTTACGAAATTGTGGGTTTGACGGTTCAGTGTCCAAAATATTGGACAGGGTGTCGCGGCAAGATCCGGTTTTACTCGCGGTTGCCTCCAGTTCAGCCTGCATGTGGACTGCCAATGCGGCGACGGTATCCGCGAGTGCGGATGCAAGTGACGGTTGTCTTCACTTGTCGCCCGCTAATCTTCTGGCGAGTACACACCGTACGCTGGAGAGTCAACGGAGCTGGAAAGTGTTGTCCCGAATTTTTGATGGTCCAGGGTTCCAAGTGCACACTCCCTTACCCGTGGCACCTGCTTTTTCTGACGAAGGCGCTGCAAATCATATGCGAATCACGCCGAGCCATGAGCAGTCAGCTATTGAGATTTTTGTTTACGGCAGGAACGCCTTCGATAGTTTGGCTTCTCAGCCCAAGGTCTTTCCGGCAAGGCAAACTTTGCAAGCTTTTCAGGCAATTGCCAGACGCCATCGATTGCGACCAGATCGAACCATGTTCTGGAAGCAGAACCCGATTGCAATCGACAAAGGGGCCTTTCATAACGATGTGGTGGCGGTGGCTAACGAGAGTGTATTGTTTTGCCATCAAGATGCCTTTGAAGACCAAGAAAACCATCTCGGGAAACTCAAAGAAATTTATCGTGAATTCTATTCGTCGGATTTGTTTGTTGTTCAAGTTTCAAGATCAGAAATGACTCTTGAAGCGGCTGTTCAATGTTATCTATTCAACAGTCAGTTGGTTACACTTCCCAGTGGGACAATGATGTTGGTGGCACCCTCGGAATGTGAAAATCATCCTGCCGCGAGGAAAGTTATCGAACGGTTGGTTGCAGGGGATAACCCGGTTCAAGATTCAATTTTCCCCGATGTGCGTCAAAGTATGATGAATGGCGGAGGCCCTGCCTGTTTGAGATTGCGGATCCCGTTGAATGAATCACAACTGATGTCGGTCCATCAACCGGTACGGTTTACGAACCGGTTGGAAGTGACGCTCAGGAATTGGATAGAAGCTCACTACCGGGAGGAGTTGTCGCCAGAAGATCTTGCGGACTCGAAACTTCAGGAAGAATCGAAGACCGCTCTGGTAGAATTGGAGGCGATTCTCGAGTTTGAAGAATCGTTATTGTCCAATGGCATTGTCTGACGAGTTGGGGTCAAGGCTTCGTTGGATGATGATTTCTTCGGTTGCTTGTTTTCTTCCCAAGCGGTGATTCGGTGAAAGGCAACTGGTCAGAATGAGTCCGCAGAGGAGTCTAATGCCAACCAGTAGAAACAAGAGCCGAGTTTATGGACATTTCTGAGGAGAGTGGTGAGCGGTGTGGATGGATGACAAGGTTTGGGATTCCGATGGGGGGTTGGCGAAACCGGTAAGGAGAGTTTGCTTGAATTTCGCGAGTATTTCCAGCACGTCCTGAGGTTTTAACGACTCAGAGCACCAATTTGCGGAGATTCTGATTTGGTTCCCATACGTGTGGACCAAGCAGCTGATCCACGTGTAGGGTCGAATGGGAGGAAACAGGTTGAGTTCAGTTAGAGTCAATCCGTGGCATTCAAGTTGGGCATCGCGATTCCGTAAAGGAGATCGTGGAAACAGTTGACCCATGTTGGACAAGATAGTCGTTGCCACGGAACGATTGCGTGGAAACAGGCCTGAGATGTTTTTTCTAACCCGGTAGAAACTAATCAAATGAATCAGAGTTAATCCGAGTCTCATTGCCTTGATTGCAGTCATTTCGAGCCAGATAGACCAGCAGAGGTTCCGAACCGAAAGATGTCTTGCCGGCCTTCGATCAAGAAACACCATGGAAACATGGTTAGCAATGCACTTCTCTGGGGTTGTTTTCGACCTCATATCGATCGGTATTACAATTCGCTGATGCCTGTGGCATTGTTCTGGTTGATGGATCTCCAACCAGTGGTGACAGGCAGTGTACATCGACGCAACCATCATGTCGTTGATTTTGTAGCGGGTTGATTTTGAATCGGAGAAAACCTGTTGGGTTTCATCAACTGAAAATTTTAGGGTGGTCTGGTCGTGGGTTAGTGATTCGCTATCGGGATTGTGTTGGACGGATTGAGGTCCGATCGCCACCGGACGATGAGAGAAATATTCGATCAGTCCTACGACACCACAAAGCTCCTGAAATGGCCTTAACAGGTATTTAAAGAGGTTCATGCCAAACCTGCCACGGTGTGGCAAATAGAGATTCGATCGATGGCGTTCCTGATCCAATTTTTGCACTGCCGAAGCTTTTCCGTTACCACCGGCAAAAATTCCATAGTAGTTTAACCAGTCCTCTAGTAATTGGCAGATTCCTTTAGCATCTGCCACGCTGTGGTGAATAAACAGGGTTAATTCGCAGCTGTCTTCCCCGCAATTCGCGAAAGCTTTGATTCCAGGATCTTCGGCCAGGTTAAGCCGGATCATCTTGGGGGCCGAGTTGGTCCAAACGATGGCAATGGGGTTTGTTGGCGTCCAGTAATAATCGTCCAAACGTTGCGAAATTTTGGAAGTCAACAGTGGATTGTTCTCGAGAACTTTCTCAAATGCCGATTCAAAGGCGGCGCGGTTCAGTTGGCCTTTGAGTGTCGCTTTAACTGCGATGACCATCGGGTAATCCGGGCAATCATCTGCCAACATATACCTTTCGAAATTCACGAGTTTCAGGGGTGCAGTTTCGTGTTTTTGGGACATTTTTTCGGTCAGGGTTGGTTCTAAGGGGGCCGGGTCAAATCTGGCACTAGCTTGTCTGGTTCGTAGCTTATCGATTCGGAAATGTTAACTCAATCGATAGAGTCGTGCAGTCGAGTTTCCTTGATTTAACCCAACAGTTGACGCGCAGTTCGCAAAATTCTTGCCCAATTAACCTAAGGCAGTTTGATTCCGGGCAAACTTCGCTAAGATTGACTATTCTTCAGACCCCGTCTTGCCCGTGTTTTGCTCGAAAACGTTGCCTGATACGAAGACAGGCGAGTGTACCCAATCAAACGAATGACCTTATGAAATTTGCTTTCCTAGTCCATCCCTTGACCGACGACACCAGTGAATTGATCGGTCTCAACAAAGTTGGTCGGTTTACTGAGACTTGGGGCAGGGACCTTTTTAAATTTTTGGAAAGCCTGCATGTTGGAGTCCAGGGTGTCGATGAATTTCGAAAAAATTTGCCGACGGATCGGCCATGGGTGGTTGATGTATTGCCCCGTATTCAATCGGCAAAAGGCACTGAATCAGAGGGGCGAATTTATGAGATACCGATGTTGCCCCACGAAATCCTTCTGGATTCAAACAAGGCGATGGGAATGATGGAAGCCGCGGTTGATGATGCGGCTTCCTGGGGTGCCCAGATTATTGGACTTGGATCAATGACCGGAATTGTCGGTGGTCGAGGGACTCACTTGGCAGATTATAGTTCAATAGCTGTTACAACTGGTAACTGCTTGACAGTTTTTGCCGCGTTGGAAGGCCTGCAAATCGCCTGCAACGAAACTGGAATTGATTTGGCGAGTGAAACGATTGCGATCGTCGGAGTTCCTGGCAGCATTGCGACAGCCGCTGCAAAAATCTTGAAGCCAAAATGCAAGGCTCTGCTATTGGTCGGGAGAAATAACTCTGCCCGCAGTCGAAAAATTGCTGCTGAACTTGATTCCGAGTTTACGTGCGACATCCAGGAGGCGTTATCACGGAGTCGTATTGTGTTTACGGCGACTTCCTCTGGAGACTGCATTGAACAGAAGTGGTTGAGTCCGTCAACAATTGTTGTGGATGTTGCCGTGCCAACTGATATTATTGGTTCCAAGGCAATACGGGATGACATTTTGGTTTTGACTGGCGGACTGTCTCGCATTCCCGCAGGGAATAAGATTGACTCATCGTATTTTTTCTTTCAACGGGGAATGATTCCGAGTTGTTTAGGGGAAACGATTGTCCTGTCATTGGAAAACCGGGTGGAATCCTATTCCTTGGGACAGGACCTTTCAGCCCAGAAAATATTGGAAATTGGAGCAATTGCCAAAGAACACGGATTTGACTTTTCCAAATTGTGCTCATTTGGTGCCGCTATTAGTGAGTCGGTTATCACTAATTTTCGAAAATTCACTCGTCCGGAGTCCCAGCATTTCGTGGCGGACAATTCGTTTCGCTCAACGTCGCAACCCGGAACGAGTAGCCATTCCGTTGTTCAGGAAAATGGACACTTGGGGAACTCGACAGGTGGACAGTTGGAGAATGGTCAACCGAATCCAAATCAGGTGGCAAAGAAAACCGATTCGTTGATGTTACGTCTTGCGGCACGATCGCGTTCGCTTTTTCGTCGACACATGAATTCAGTTGTTGCGGATTTAGGGGATGCGGTTGTCAAAAACATGGTCCGGGGTGAAGGGTGTTATGTCTGGGACGACCAAGGGACGCGGTACCTTGATTTTGTTGCTGGGTTTGGTTCACTGAACTTAGGGCATAATCACCCATCGATCCACCGTTCCATACAAACGGTTATGCAAGAGAATGCACCGGGATTTGTCCAGGCTGCCATCAATCCACTCGCTGCGACCTTGGCCGAGAAACTGGTTACACTGGCTCCGGCGGGGTTAGATACCGTTTTTTATACCAACAGTGGAAGTGAATCGGTCGAAGCAGCCTTGAAAACTGCCAGGCTTGCAAGTGGAAGGAGCGGATTTCTTTACTGTCGAAAATCTTACCATGGCAAGAGTTTTGGCTCGTTGTCTGTGACGGGCAATGACAATTATCAACGACCCTTTTTGCCGTTGCTTTCCGGTTGTGAGCAAGTGGATTTTGGGGATGTCGAATCTTTGCGAATCGCACTTAAGACCAAGAAATTTTCAGCCTTTATTATCGAGCCGATTCAAGCCGAAGGTGGGGTTATTGTTCCGCCCAATGCTTATTTTGAACACGTGCAAAAAATTTGCCTTGAAACAGGGACGTTGCTGATTGTTGACGAAGTTCAAACGGGTATCGGGCGAACCGGGAGCATGTTTGCCAGTGAGTTCTACGGATTGACACCGGATATTATGACCGTTGCCAAGTCGTTAGGTGGGGGAATGGTGCCGATTGGGGCAATGCTCGTCCGTAATGAAATTTGGAAAAAGGCCTATGGCACGCTTGAGACGTTTGCGCTTCATACCTCAACTTTTGGTGGAGGGAGCATGGCGTGTGCGGCTGGACTGGCCGCTCTCGAAACGATTCAGAGTGAAAAATTAGTCGACAATGCTCTTGAGATGGGCCAACGTCTCAAGGCATGGATATAAACACTTTGCGAAGAAATTGCGATAATCAAAGCTGTTCGTGGCGAAGGGTTATTGCTTGGACTTGAACTCAACCCGATACACGAATCGATCGTTTCGCACTGGAAGGACATCGATGAATCTATGCTGTCGACTGTCTTGGGTTCCAGGTTGGATGATGTTTTGCGAAACATTTCAAGCATGTATGTGATGAATTCCTTGATGAACCACCACCAGGTTTACACCCAGACGGCTCGTTCCAACCCACTGGTTCTGCGTATCCAGCCTCCGCTGACGGTCACGGCTGATCAGGTTGATTACTTTCTTAAATCACTTCGTGAGAGCGCATCTGAAATTTCTTATACAACAGACCTGGTGGATGGCCTGTTTTCGAGGACGGGTGTTGGTAATTCGTCGGATCAAAGTGTGGCGAAGACATTGAATCAATAATCCTTAAGACCTGGTTTTTAATGGTTTTTTCACCTTGGATGACCGCTTTGGACGATCTGGAGGCGAACAAAATCCTGATAATCCCCTATAATTGAATCAACCGGGTTATTTGTGGGAGGGATCATGGATAATCGGTGTTGCCGGTTAAATGTTGTGAAACAGACGCCAGCAACAGCCGTTATTTTCCAAGTGGCGTGAGAACAACCACGTTGGCGCCGAAACGATGGATCGGGTCTTAATATCAAAGAAATCCTCAGAAGACATTGATGGCAAGTTCGACGAACACAAGAGCGCAGAATCCTGACAAGTACGACAAGTACTTGGATGAACGAATCACTCAGACTGCGACGCAAGTCAAGTGGGTCGAGCTCTTGTCTTTCTTTTTGACGGTTGCGATTTTTGTTCTTGGGGTCCTGTTCCTGCTTTGCGTGCTCGACGCATGGGTCCTTGAGCTCCGAGTCTGGATGCGATGGTCGGCTTTAGTGCTTTTGACTTTTGGTAGTCTGGTGTATTCACTCTATAGGATTTTGCCGTTTTGCTTACATCGAGTTAACCCACTTTATGCGGCGAAAAGACTTGAGCAAGGTCGTCCTGAATTAAAGAATAGTGTCATTAATTACCTTACAACAGAGAGCAACCGAACGAGGACTTCGGACAGGTTGATTCGACAAAAAATGTCACAGAAAGCAGCCTATGATGTGGCAAACATTCCCGTTGATGTTACGGTTGATCGCAGCCAGATGATTGTTGCTGGCTATGTATTGTCAGCAATCGTTGCCGTATTTGCCCTCTACAAAATGTTGTCTCCGAAAGACCCTTTTCAGACGATCAGCCGAGTGATTCTTCCTGCGTCTGACATGATGTCACCGGCTAGGGTCAAGATTTTTGATCTGTCTCCAGGGGATGATCAAAAATATTTCGGGGAAACCGTTATTATCTCTGCAAAAATCAAAGGCCTGACGTCCCAAG
>JAZABE010000984.1:0-3137 GCA_036137535.1 Planctomycetota bacterium
AAACGTGTTCCGGTCGTGATGGTTCATGGACTTTGGTCCGCCCCTTTCACCTGGCTGGAGATGTTCAATGAACTGCGCGCTTTGCCTGAGATCCGTAATCGATACCAGTTCTGGTTTTACCTTTACCCCACCGGCCAGCCTTTTTGGATGAGTGCGAAACAAATGCGAAAAGACCTGGCAGAAGTGCGTCATAACATCGACCCCGAACGCCACATTGCGACGATGGATCAAATGGTCCTGATCGGGCACAGCATGGGAGGGCTTGTTTCAAGGCTGCAAACGATCGACAGTGGAGATGCTTTTTGGCGGCTCGTCAGCGATGATCCGTTTGACCAAATCGAGACCGATGTTGAGACCAAAAAAACAATTCGGGACACGCTATTTTTTAGAGCCAACCCGGCAGTCAAAAGAGTTGTCACGATTGGTACGCCACATCGAGGGAGCGAGTTTGCCAACAACTTTACGCGCTGGCTAGGCCACACGTTTATTCGCTTGCCTGATTTGTTAAGCAGTTCGGTTCTGAAAAAAGTTCGCAACCGCGATCAGATTTTCAAAAACAAGGAAATATTGGCGACCAAAACCAGCATCGATTCGCTCTCACCGGGTTCGCCGTTTTTGGCTCAACTCCTTAATTCACAATCTGCACCCTGGGTGACAACTCATAATATTGTGGGCAATATTGAAAGGCGGAAATATCTTGGCGTTGCGGGTGATCTCATGCCCACGCACAGTGATGGCATTGTTTCAACGGCGAGCTCCCAGCTTGAGGCTGCGGGGTCCTATGTGCAGGTGGATGCAAAACATCAATACATCCACATGCAGCCGAAAGCCATCCTAGAAGTTCGCCGGATATTAATGGAGCATGCTCGACAGGTTCAGCAAGAACTGGCGGCGCGTTCGAGGTTCTCGAAATCCCAGCCAGCCCACTACCAGGCACCGGCATTGCCGGCACTGGATTCCCGCGCAGAGCCTCGGATCTCCTCGATACCTGTTCCCCAGGTTAACCGTTGATGGTTGTCGACCCTCGATCATTGGCCCGGCGTTTCGGCTAGCCTGTTGAAGGATCCCAGTGCCCGGGATGAAAATCGTAGCCTTGGCGTGAGCTGGCGAAACTGTTCGGCTTAGGAAACCGGATTCAGTTCGTTGATGGGTGCCCCAAACGGTAAGATGGGCATTGGTCTACCGCTAAAATCGGGGAAGGAGAGTTCGTGGTTAATTCCCAGATGCTGGTAAACGGAAGCCCATAAATCATTAGGAGTCAGCGGCCGTTCCCTTGGTTCTTCCCCCTTGTCGTTGGTCGATCCAATCACTTGCCCTGTTCTCATGCCTCCCCCAGCCACGAGCATGCTCATAGCCTTGGGCCAGTGATCTCTGCCGGGTTGGGAAATTTTGGTCTGGGTCCCGATCTGTGAGTTTACTTTGGGTGTCCGGCCAAATTCGCCGGTAACCACAAGCAGCACGCGACGATCGAGTCCACGGGCGTAGAGATCTTCTACCAGGGCCGTAATGACCTGATCGTAAAGGGGAAACCGGATGACTGCGTCTTTAAAAAGATGACAATTGACCGCGTGGCTGTCCCAGTTGTAGACCCCATACTTGGGCATGGAGATGCCTGAGACATAGGGGTTTTCCATAACAACCGTGACCCAGGGAACCCCAGCTTCGACTAGTCGTCGCGCCAGAATAGCCCGTTGCCCCCACTCATGTCGTCCATAGCGATCTCGCAGAGAGCCTTGTTCTTGGGACAAGTCAAATGCTTCCCGGGCTTTCGGGGAGGTGATCATGTCCAAAGCTTTTTCATTGAAATGGTCGAGCGAGGTATCAAATGATGTTTTCCGCGAATCGATTTTCCGACGAACATTGTCGAGCC
Source organism: Planctomycetota bacterium (assembly GCA_036137535.1). GTDB lineage: Bacteria > Planctomycetota > Planctomycetia > Pirellulales > Pirellulaceae > JABAAE01. The sequence continues at coordinate 1,871 of JAZABE010000984.1, forward strand.
CAGTCAACAAACGGGCTCGATCATTTAAACGGTCTTCAAAAATTCCGCCTTGCAGGGACAAGTTCTTGACTTTGAAATTGTCCTGGTTGGGGTCTGCAGAAATTCGAAACGGGTGGGTCTCTTTGCCCAGGTAGGCAGAACCAAAACTAAAGGTATCGACACTGTTGACCCGCCCATTTCCCAGCACAATGTAATTGTTCAAACCACTTGGATTTTTTTTCTGATTCAGGAAACGGGAAGCGATTGACCCGACCATCGGGGCATCATTCACAAAGCCTGTTGGTGTTTTTGGTTTTCGCCCGGTGAGGAAACGTTTGTGACCGCCCCCGTGATCAGCAAATTCATGATGACAGGAACGAATCAAGGTGTACTTGTCAGCTATTTTTGCGTGCAAGGGAAACAGTTCACAGACATCCATCCCGGGAACATTCGTAGGAATGGGATGAAATTGCCCGCGGTAATCAATGGGCGCATTGGGCTTGAGATCATAGGTTTCCATGTGAGGGGGGCCACCTGGTAACCAAACAAAAATGACTGCCGCGTCATCTGGCCCCCGGCTATGGTTCCCTTGGTTCAGCTTTTTGCTGATTGCCTGAGCCTGCAGCATTTGACTGAGGCCTAGCCCTCCGAGGACTCCTCCCCCCAGCTGTATTACAGAGCGTCGGTTTGTGGTTTGGCGATTGGACACTGGCTTTCCAATTCAGGCTCCTGGCGGGAACGACTCAACCTTGATTATCGGGTTCAAGGCTCCAGAGCACACGACCAATTCAGAAATAATGCGCAGAAAGAGTCTATTTTTTTAGGCGATTGAGTGTGGGGTCGGTCGGAGGAGTGGTTCCTTGGACTTCGCTTTCTGGGGTGTTGTCTGGCGGTTGCTGCGGGTTTTCGTTGACAGACGCTGGGTCCCCGGTTTTCTGGTTGCTCGTTTCCGGTTTCGATTCTTGATCTGTTTTAGGGTTCTGGTTTTCTGTTGCTTTGCTGTTTTCTTTGTCCTCTGAAGCGAATGGCCAGTATTCGGGAATCAATTTTTCCGCTGCCCGCTCATAGACACCTTCTCCATAGACCTCTTCACCGCCCTGGTGACCGACCACGCCCATGAGCGCAGCAGTCAGGATGACTCCGAATTTCCACATACCGCTCCGGTTGACGAGCATGACCTCGTTGCGAGCACGCCAACCGATGACGGTCGTAATGATTGCCAAAACCGTGGCCCCGATGCCAAACCAGCGATGTCGGTTGATTCCCAGTTCGAAATTGGTCAGATTTA
>JAZABE010000985.1:0-1133 GCA_036137535.1 Planctomycetota bacterium
CTCACGGGGATGTTATGTCATGTCTCATGACAGTTACCAGTCACTGTACAGTTGTCAGTCAGCGAAGAGTTACCAGTCAACGAGACTGGCTCTGAAAGCCACGGTTTGGTTGGGAACTGTTGATTAAGGTCCGAAACGGGGACGGGTGAGGCGCGGCTTCGGGGAATGTTAACAGTTTAAGGGTTGGTTGATTTTCTGAGCGACACTTCCCTGCCGCCTTTTCAATGACAAAGTGCAACTTTGCAAGAAAACGCAAGCATGGACGGTTTGTCATGGTAGGCAAAGCATCAACCGGCTATTTCAATTCCTAAGATGGAAACATCATCCTTCGCACCTTTTTGCGCGCACCATTGATGAACGGCATCAAAAAGAGTCTCGACGCTCGTTTTGACGGGTGCTTTGCTGGTTTGGTTTAGTGACTCGAGCATACGTTCATCACCGAATTCTTCGAGGTCATGATCCATCGCTTCGGGAACGCCGTCCGAGTAGAGATAGATTCGGTCACCAGGCTCAAGTTGCAGGCTATGTTCTTCAAATTCAGTGTCCTCGATCCAGCCAATCGCCATATCCGCGGTTTCCACGAGTCTGGGTTTTTTTCCTGCCGGGACGTGCACCACATTGGGATGTCCGGCGGACACAAAGCGGAATTCTTGTGTCTGTTTATCGAGGACTCCGTAGACCATGGTGAAATAAAGATTGCCTTGGTCTTCCATGGGAAATCGGTTGTTCAATTCGTAGGCTACTTCGGCGGGAGCAACAATTTGTGTACCCACTTCATTGTCGGCAGGCTTCACTAGAAGGGAAGTTTTGGAAACCATGGGTGTCATCACACGCCCTACGGTAACGGCAAGCAGTGAGGATGCGACCCCGTGGCCGCTGACATCGACGACAAAGGCTGCCAAATGTCGGTCGTCTAACGGAAAGAAGTTCAGGAAATCGCCTGCAAGTTCATCGCAGGGCGAATAATTCCACGCAAGTTTGACACTGGGAATGTCGGGTGTTCCGCTGGGAAGCAGCGATTGCTGAATTTTGGCGGCAGCATTCAGGTCGTGTTCCATCCGCTGATTGATGTTCTCCAATTTGGAATTCAACGATTTCAGATCGTTGTTTTTCGATTTGAGTTCGTCTCTTGC
>JAZABE010000986.1:0-7371 GCA_036137535.1 Planctomycetota bacterium
CTATTTTTGCATGTATGCTTTTCGCAAGCCATTCTCGGCTGCCAGCTATGAGGGTCTGACATTTCTCGAAACCAAGTTTGATCTGAAAACCGTATTTGTTGTCAGCCAGATCCTTGGTTATGCCCTATCAAAAATCATCGGGATCAAACTGGTCTCCGAGGTGACCCGCAGTCGCCGATTCAAGATGCTGATCGGCATGATTCTTTTGGCACAAACAGCACTGCTAGGATTCGCCCTACTGCCACCGTCACTGAAGGTGTTCGCCATTTTTTGTAATGGATTACCCCTGGGAATGGTCTGGGGACTGGTTGTTTGGTACCTAGAAGGCCGGAAAAAGTCCGAAATGTTACTGGCCGGTTTAAGCTGTTCTTTTATCCTGGCTAGTGGTGTGGTCAAAGACATTGGGCGTTGGTTGATGTCTGCCCACCAAGTGGACCAGTTTTGGATGCCGTTTGTCACCGGCTGTCTGTTCCTGCCTCCATTTTTGCTGGCAGCGTACCTGTTAAACCAGTTGCCTGAACCCAGCGCTGATGACCGGCGGGCCCGGATGCAGCGATCGACCATGGATCGCAAGCAACGATGGGCATTTATGCTGCAGTTTCTTCCCGGAATGATCCTGTTGTTGGTGGCCTATTTCTTTCTAACCGCTTACCGGGATTTCCGTGACAACTTTGGTGTCGAAATATTCGAGCAACTCGGTTACGGAAAAACCGAAGGCGCAATTTTCACTCGCAGTGAACTCTGGGTAGCCTTTGGTGTAATGACAGCATTGGCGCTCTTAAACCTGATCAAGAACAATTTGTGGGGATTGATCGGGGCTTTTGTGGTGATGATTACCGGCATCCTCTTGATGGGGCTCGGAACACTCTTGTTTGACGCAGGGCAAATCAGTGGGTTGAACTGGATCATCCTCTGTGGCCTAGGCTCCTACCTAGCCTATGTCCCCTATGGATCAGTTTTATTTGATCGCTTAATTGCATCCACCCGGGCAACCGGAACAGCCGTTTTTGTGATTTATGTAGCCGACTCAATTGGATATCTTGGCGCCATCGGTGTGATGACGGGCAAGGATCAGTTTGCCGGGGATATTTCGAGACTGGAGTTCTTCCGCTTCTTGACCTATGGCATGTCGTTGCTCGGGGCCGTTTTGTTGATTTTCAGCCTGATTTATTTCCTCGTTTGCCATCAACACCAAACAGAAACACCAGACGCTGTTGCCCCGGACTCATAGTCACTAAACCCAAGTGATTCGCACAGCAGCAACCCCGGGCAGCTGAGCTGGTTGCTTCGCGGGTCCCGGAAAGTCTGCTCACCGGGATGCAGGCGCAACTTTCCAAGATTTCGTTTTCGGATGGATATAACCGTAGTAAGGGTAATGGTCCCAATGAATCGGCCCGCCGATAACACGGGGATCTTTCGTTTTTTCCAAATGTGCAAAAAGCTGTTTGCGCAATTTTTGCTGAACCTTAACAAATGGACTCAATCCGGCCACATTCTGCATCTGATTCGGGTCACGTTTGAGGTCATACAGTTCTTCTGCCGGTCGCAGGCCAAACGCCAGTTGGGCCAATTTTGCAGTGCCTTGTTGCTGACTAAACTCCATCATGAATGTCTTGGTGGGCGATTGGTCCACCTCGCCAAAAGGTAGTCGCCTGGCACAAACCTCTCGGTCTGGCGACCCTGCCGGCCAACGGCTCGGTTCAAAATTATGGATGTAAAGAAAATCCTCAGTTCGCACCGCACGACACGGATAAGCCATTCCGCCGACTCGACACCCGTCATGACGTTCCATTGCAATAAAAGCGGCCTCACGTTCTGAGTTCTTCCCTGCGAAAACGCCTAGCAGGCTCTGCGCGGTCATCATCGCTGGGATCTCGGCGCCCGCAGCCTCCAGGAAGGTAGGGGCCAGGTCACTCAGGTTGATCATGTCTGCAACCCGTCGTCCAGGATTTTTGATTCCCCTTGGCCAGCGAATGGCCAGAGGAACGTGAGTGCCCCAGTCATAGAGACTTGCTTTAGCCCGGGGAAACGGCATCCCATGATCACTCGTCACCACCACCAACGTATTTTGCAGTTGCCCCCTCTTCTCCAGGGATTCGATCGCCCGAGCCACCGCCTGGTCAAAATGCTCGACCTCCACCAAGTAGTCCAGGATGTCATTTCGAACGATATCATTATCCGGAAAAATCGCCGGCACATTGACTTTTGTCGGATCCTTACCCGTTCGTCGACCGGCTCCCTCTTCATAGGCACGGTGAGGCTCAAAGGTGCCCAACCAAAAACAAAACGGCTTGTCTTTTGGGGTTTCGTCGAGAAAATCTTCAAAATTGCCCGCATAATCCAAGTTCGCCATCGCTTTGAAATTTGGCTTTATCCGTCGGGCAGCAAACTGTTTTCCAGCCGGGTTTTCAGTTCGGCCCCCCGGTTCTAGCCGACCCGGGGACCAACCTTTCCCCGTGTACCCCACGTTGTAGCCTGCTTGCCTAAGCACTTGCGTGTAGGTGATAAACTTCGACGGCAAAGTGCTATGTAAATTTCCTGCTTCTTCCAATCGCCAGATCGGTTGACCAGTCAGAATGGCACTCCGTGAAGGTCCACAAGTAGGAGCATCACAAAACGCTCGAGTAAAAAGTAGGCCTTCTTTGGCAACCCGGTCAAAGGCCGGTGTTTTGACCACTGGATCTCCTTGGACACCAGTATGGGCATACGATTGGTCATCCGAAATGCACAAAAGGATATTGGGCTGATCCGCAGCACCATCGGCCACCAGCAGGGTCATTAGCCATCCAAGCGTTAGAATCACCGTTTTCATCGTCGCTCAATCCCAGGAATTAAAAAAAGGAAACGACAACCTGCCGATGTGGTAGCGTTTCCCATCAGACCAGGCGGAAGAACCATGAACCGGTCCATTTTTCTTATCCACCGTCGGGAGAATTCTACCTCAAAGATCAACCACAACAAACGGCAAGTCATCCTTGGTCTTATGCAAACAACGCGAATGCCTCAAGGCGAATTAGGTCTGGGTTGAGACACCCCGGCGGCTTTTCCCGAGTACCAGAAGAGCCAAAACCCCGGCCCAAAAATCATACTGATTGCATTGCACACTCAACAAAACAACGAGCAGGACCGTGTTGCCGATATGGAGTCTTTTGAAAATACCTATAGACTAGGGCATGGGCCGTTCTCTGACGTTGAGGATTTCGATCTTCCCGCAAGTAGTCCCTGTCCGACCAATCCAGGCAGACTCAATGAGCGCCCATTCCCAGATTGACCGCAAACAACCCTGCATTCCCCCCCAAAGAAAACCTTCCGGTTTTCAACAGTGGAACTCACTGGCGTTTCTCCACTGGGAAGTACCGGTTGATGCTGTCTGTCGCTTGCTCCCGGAAGGCCTAGAGCCAGACCTTTATGAGGGCAAAGCCTATGCTGGACTCGTCCCTTTCCAGATGCGTCATATCCGGCCTCATTGGTGCCCCAAGTGTTTCGGATTTAATTTTCTAGAAACCAATGTCCGTACTTACGTGATCTGCGACGGTGAACCCGGCGTCTATTTTTTCTCTCTAGACGCAAACTCTTTCACGGCAGTCACAGCCGCACGGTGGGGATGGCACCTACCTTATTATCACTCCCAAATGACATTTTCCCGCCGAGAAGACCAAATCACCTATACCTTGGATCGGGCGGGACAGACCCGGTCCAAGATTGAAATTTATGTTGGCGATGAAAAACCACCTTCGCCAGAAAATTCACTCGATTTTTTCTTATTAGAACGTTACCTACTGTTCACCCGAAATCGCCACACATTACTGCGGGGTCAGGTGCACCATCGCCCCTACCCAGTCCGGGGCGTTAAATTACGATCCTGTGATGACGAACTCGTGGCTCATGCGGGATTTGCGTCACTTCCGGGCACACCTGCCACCGTCCACTTTTCAGAAGGGGTCGAGGTGAAAGTGTTTTCGCTGACACCGGTGCACCCAAGATCATCCTGTTAATATCCGATGGATTGGCAGAACTTTCCCGGTCGCTCACCCAGCACTCGCATGCCATCGTTCCAACCAGCCTCCGCATGGCCTGGATTTCAATGAGTGAGCGTTTCAAACTTTGGCAAGCAAAAAGAGATACAATGGTAACGGTACCTAGAACGACTCGAGGGTTTTAAGGAGCTCAACGCAAATGTATCGAAGACTATTTTTACGTGATGGAAGCCTGTTATTGCTGTCTGGATCTCTCGGACTGACGCGTCCACTTCAGGCTGCTGACACCGATCCTGCAGTCCGGTTTGCAATGATCACCGATCTTCATTATGCAGACAAGGACACTGCCGGGTCTCGGCATTACCGCGAGACCCTCCCCAAGCTGGCAGAAGCAGCCAAGCAGTTCGATCGAGAGAAACCGGATTTCCTCGCTGCACTCGGCGACCTGATCGATGCTGCTGCAGACGTGAAAACCGAACAAGGGTACCTCCGGCGAATCACCAAGGAACTGAACAAGATCAAGCTCCCCAAGCATTATGTTTTGGGAAACCATTGTGTCGACACTTTGACCAAACAGGAATTTCTTGCCGGGGTCAACCAGAAACAATCGTACTACTCTTTTGACAAGCAGGGTGTCCATTTCGTGGTACTGGATGCCTGCTTTCGCCATGACGGGGTACCCTACCAACGCAAAAACTTCGAGTGGACGGATCCTAATATTCCTCCAAAAGAACTCGACTGGCTAAAACAAGATTTGGCCAACACGAACCACAACACGATTGTGTTTGTGCACCAGCGTCTGGATGTCACAGGTTCTTATGGGATCAAAAATGCAGCTGCTGTCCGTAAAACTCTGGAAGATTCAGGTAAAGTCTTGGCCGTATTCCAGGGGCACAGCCATAAAAATGAACACAAGGTGATTGGCGACATTCACTACTGCACCATGGTGGCGATGGTCGAGGGATCTTTTGACACCCGAAATGGCTTCAGTACCGCCGGTGTTTTCGCGGATGGAACGATTCACATTACCGGATTTCGAAACCAAAATTCCTACAAGTGGTAGCCCTGTCGGGCAAAAATCCCATTTGGAATTGCAGCTTGCTCCCGATTGTCCCTTGGTTTTTCAGCATCTTGTTCTGCCAGGCTGCCGATTGTTTTTGCGGGAAAATTCAAAAGCACCCACCTGTCTTTTTCGAGTCATTTTTCCCAAACGTTCTAGACCCAAAAAAGATCGAGATGCCGCAGCATTCGATCTCTGGTTCTCGCTAAAATTACTCAATGAAACTTGAGTGACTGGCGGAAGAATGGGTTGGTTCCTGTTTTCCACCCGCATCTCGGAGTTGGTCGCGGGTATTTTTTTGGACGGTGATTGCCGCAAACATGCACAATACGTAAGCCATCACGAAAAATCCTTTCTCACTCGAACTGATGTTGTCGGCGTTAAACAGTCCAAAGGCCAACAGCGCAACCGCAAGAATCAGTCCAGCCCAGGAAATCCCATAATAAATATCAGAGACGGGAATCCCTTCGATTCGGTCCCTGACACTTTTTTGCAGGGAAACAGCAGCAAACAATCCAAATGCCAGAACTGTAAAGTAAAAACCTCTTTCCTCAGTTGACAAATCGCCGTTCCAGAGTCCACTTAAAAATCCAACAGCACCCACGATCAGTACAATCCAAGAAGCCATCACGTAGGCGTGTGTCGGTTGATTTTGGTGTTGAATCATGACATCCCCATCAAACAATAAACCAGTAAAAAAATTCAATTCTCAATCGCTCTATGGGAACAAAGCCCAAATCGATGGCAACATCTTCTCAAAAATCTATTTTTCCAGAAATTTTTAACATTTCGTCACACGACAGGACCAAATCCGCTGACGATTCCCTTGGGTTAACCGGGAATTTGGCAAAAACCACCGCACTGGAGAATTTTCTCAGGAAACAGCCAGAACCTCTAGGGATTCCTTCGGTCGCGAACCCTGTGATGATGCGCTGCAGCGCAACGCAACCGTTTCAAATTGGCAGGACAACGGGCGAAAAGCACTTTTATCGTCAGAATACCGCGCGTCATGGCCCGGAAATCGGAAACAAAATTTGAGCGAAAACGGGGAAATGATCCGAAGGGTATTTGCCATCTCGTTGTTCGATCACGATCGAAGCGTCAGTTGTTTTGACACCTTTTGGAACAAAAATGTAGTCTATCTTGGGTCCGTTTCTTCGACCTTCAAAGCCACCTCCGGTTCCCACGTCTTTGGCCGCTGGATGCAATCTTCGAAAGGTGTCTTCAAGTTGGACCGGTGACTTTTCCGATTCGCTTGAAATGTTTTTGCCTTTCAAATAAACGACCACCTCGTTATCTTCACTCGCATTAAAGTCACCCATCAAGCAAAACGGGTCAGGGTATTTTCTTTGAGAAATTCGTCGGGCAATTAACTTGGCTGACTGGAATCGTGCATTTTGGGACTGGTGATCCAAATGCGTGTTGTAGACGTAAAACGAACGGCTTGTTCGCTGATCGATCAGGTAAGCCCACGTACAAACGCGCAAGTACCGGTTCCCCCAACTCTTGGATTTTTTTTCGGGAGTATTCGACAACCAAAACGTCCCGGAATCTTTGAGAGCAAATCGTTGAGATCGAAACAAGATTGCCGAATACTCTCCCTTTTTTCCCCCATCACGGCCTTCGCCAACGACGGAAAATTGTGGAAGTTTTTCTTTCATGTGCTCCAATTGAAAATGAAATGCTTCCTGCAAACCAACAACATCCAGTGAAGCATCCCGGATCACATCACACACGAAATTTTTTCGATTCTCCCATTGATTGTTTCCATCTTTGGCCCTCCCATTTCGAATATTGAAACTCATCAGCCGCAGCTTGATTGATGACTTCGATTCCGGCAATTCATTGTGAGAGAACACCAAACCAGGAAACTGCCAGACTATCGCTACCAGCAAATACACCTGAAATTTCATCATCCTGGGTTTCCAGTAAAAGGGTCGGGACGTCCATTGAGATCGAATACGCTCAAAGCTTGAATTTACTGGAAAAACCATGCCGGGGCCAATCCCAGCCTCTGGGAGCCCTCGCCTACTACCAAAAGAGTTTTGTGCCTGCTTGCCTGTCATCCACGACCGGATTATTTGGATGTTATCCACGACCAGATAAAGGTACAATCAGTCTGAAACCCGTTGCCTTCGTTTTTGCATGTTGCGGCCCCCGCGGCAGCACCATCCACACTCATCCCTAAGGTGTAACCTTCTCAAGTCGCTAACGCTTCCCAACGTTTTTTGAAATAACAGACCGCAATTCAGACGATGCAAGCCCTAAAGATCACTCTGCTATTGATCATGATCACCGAAACGACCGGTCCGTTCGTTGATGCCCAGGAACCCA
>JAZABE010000987.1:0-2539 GCA_036137535.1 Planctomycetota bacterium
CCTCTTCAAAACCGCGGTCGACAATGGAACAGTCGAGATTTGTGATGGTGACCGGGGGTTCGATGACGCCCAGACAGCAGGAACCTTCACAGGGAGCCGGGCAGACCCGACCAGTGAATTCCGGAAAGTTGTTGGTTTTGTGCAGCCGATCCAAAGCCTCTTTCCATTTGTTTCGATAAATCAGGTCATTCCATTCAGGAATCAAGTTTTTCAGAGGACACCCGGTAGCCATTCCCTTGATGACATCGCCGGTGTGGCAAAATGGGACACCGCAGTCCATGCAACGCGCACCTTGATCTTTCAGTTCATCGACTGGCATCGGATGGTTGAATTCACTCCAGTCCAAGATGCGAAAGCTCGGGTCGCGCTCGCGGGGAGTGGATCGATCAAATTCTTTGAAGCCAGTCGGCTTGCCCATAGTATTCCTCAAATAGCGTGATGTAGACTTCGAATTGAAATCAAAGCACCCTTTACTATTCTGAACGAAAAGAGAGGTTTCCGAAAGTTCCATGACTTTGAATAATGTCGATGGTTTCCGTAGAATGATTTCAGAACGTGTCAATTTGGTTTAATGAGGTAAGAAAATGCCGACTCGAAATATCTTCATTATTCTTGGTTGCCTGATTGTTTCGCTCGTTTGTTACTCGGAATACCATAAAAACCGCTATAGTGACACGATAGCGGAGGCAATGACCATCATTGAGACGCAAGCTCTAAAAGAGTTTTCACGGAGAGAATTGTTTCGCGCGGCTATGCGAGGAATGGTGAGTCAAATTGACGAGCATTCTGCCTTTATCGATGGAAAAGAAAAGGTTTCTGAATTTCGTGAATCTTTAGACCAAGAATTTGGTGGGATTGGCATTATTGTCGACAGCGATACCAGAGATGGCCTGACGGTCATTACGCCACTGCCAGGGACTCCTGCTGCGAAGGCTGGCATGCAACCCGGTGACGTTATCGTATCTGTCAATCAACAGCCTACGAAAAACTTATCGCGCGCAGCGTCAATTAAACTGATTAAGGGGCCTGTCGGAGAATCGGTCAAAATTGAGTTTCGGCACCTTGGTGAGTCCATAACCCAATCTGCGGAAATTGTCCGGCAAATTGTCGAGGTGCCATCCGTCAAGGGCGATTATCGAAACTCGACATTAAACTGGATTTTTAGGATTGAAGATCAGCAAAATATTGGCTACATCAGGCTTTCAACATTTGGCGAAAAAACAGTCAAGGAGATGAAGCAGGCCTTGGTGACAATCAATGGGAATGTCGATGGTTTGATTCTTGACTTGCGTGAAAATCCAGGAGGGCTATTGGAAACCGCTATCCAACTTGCAGACTTGTTTATCGATGAAGACATGATTGTTGAAACGCGGCGACGCGATGGCGAAGTTGAGGATCGATACATGGCCACCAGTAAGTTGCAGTTTGATAAAGAAATTCCCATGGTGATTTTGATCAATGGCCGGTCAGCCAGTGCGAGTGAAATCGTAGCTGCTTGTTTACAGGATCATGGTCGTGCGATTGTTTGCGGCGAACGATCCTGGGGGAAAGGCACAGTTCAGAATGTTATCACGATGGAGAATCAAAAAAGCATTTTGAAGATCACGACTGCAAGTTACTGGCGTCCCAGTGGCAAGAATATTCATCGATCAGAAAAAACGACAACTGAGGATGAATGGGGTGTTGTGCCGACACCCGGGTTTGAAGTCAAGCTTACTGCCGAGCAACAGTTTGCCGTACTGCGGTATCGCAACTTCCGAGACCGAAAAAACATCGGAGGGGAAGTGAGTCAAAAAATTGAAAAATTGGAAGACGCTCAACTTAACAAGGCGATTGACTACCTGTTGTCACTGTAGAAGTTGGTAGTGTTCACAATGGTCGATCGGCTGAATGAAAAGGGAAATAGTATGGACGAAGGTGCAAAAAAGTTTCTGCAGGATTTGCTTGAGACGCCTGGAGTGTCAGGGTATGAAGAACGCGTGCAAAGTGTGGTTGAGGATTATGCTCGAAATTTTGCCGACTCGATCGAAAAAGATCTCCACGGCAATCTGATTCTTGCAAAAAACAAAAACTCAGATTTGCGAGTCATGTTTGCCGGACATTGTGATCAAATCGGGTTGATTGTTTCGCAAATCGACGAGCATGGGTTTATTTACTTTCAAACCGTCGGTGGGTGGGACGCGCAGCAGTTGATTGGGCAGAGAGTTTCTGTCTGGACCCAGTCAGGTGAAATTCCAGGAGTCATTGCTCGCAAGGCAATTCACTTGCAGGATGAAAGTGAACGGAAACAGGTGTCAAAGGCAAAGGATCTGTGGGTTGATATTGGTGCGAGTGACAAGGATGATGCTAGGTCCATCGTGAGTATTGGGGATCCAATTACCTTGCGTTTAGGTTTCCAAGAGTTACGTAATGGACTGGCGAATGCTCCGGCTATGGACGACCGAACTGGATTGTGGGTGTGTGTGGAAGCGATGCGTCGCTCGGGAGCAGGCTTAGACTGTGGGCTTTTTGTGGCCTCCACGGTTCAGGAGGAAATTGG
>JAZABE010000988.1:0-2871 GCA_036137535.1 Planctomycetota bacterium
AAAGGGTTGAGCGATCGGAAAGGCGTTTCCCAATCCAACCGTCTGAACCGACCTAAGCCATCAATTCCCGGGCTGCACCAATCGACTCAGGGTCATGATTGCCCAACAGGTGGCAGTTATCGAGATAAACTGATCCTCTAAATGGGGAAACCCCGTTTCAAAATACTCCTGAAAGGGACTGCTTCGACTATGCACGAACCAGGAGCCGTCTGATTTCTGGCGATCCAACAGGTAATCGACGCCGTTGTGAATGCGGTCATCAGAAATCGAAACTTCTTTGGATTCAAGGATTGCATCCAACACCGTCGACGTGGCGTAGGCATCACTTTGCAGGTTAGGCAACTGGGCCCAACCTCCATCCGCACGCTGAGAATTCAATATTTCTTTCGCAAACCGGGAACGAACCGAAGCCTTGAACTGTAGTTCAACCGCGAGTTTCAAACGAAAAACCAAATCTTCGGTTTCTTCGACCGGTTGTTGGGTTAACCAACTTTTGATCTGAGATAATTTCTTCTGAATTGCTTCTCGGTCGTTTGAGGCGCCGTAGGCTCTAAGCCCCCTGACAGCCACATACGTCGAAGTGAAATGACTAGCCTCACTGGGCGGTCGTTCACTTGACCGTTTCCAATAATCGAGTTTTTGGTTTCGCTTTAGCAGGTAGGCGGTTACGGCTTCGGTGGAAAGATTGGGCGAAACGCCTCCAACATTCAAGGCCCACAACCCGTAGCCTGCCGTATCAACTTGTCCACCGGTCCCCTGCCCTTGGCGATATTTCTCGAGGTTTCGACTGAAATGTTGGGCCGTGTGTTTAACCTGTGAACGAAAGGTTGCATCGTTAATGGAAAAGCCATTGTCACGAACCCTTGCTAGCGCAATTATCGGCATTGCCTGGTGATGACAGGAAAAGCACTCGCGGTGCAAAAGGTATTCCCTGGCACTTTTTTCAACCAGCGGAATTGCCCGCTGGATTGCTTTTTTTATCCGTTCCTGCCGGTCATTTTCGGCTGAAACACCATCCTCGATACAGAGCCAGTTCAGTAGAACAAGAACGGTCAACAACTTGAATGAGCAGCCCCTGAATCTTTTGGCGAATAAACCGTGCATGTCAACAAAACCCTGAAGGAATGAAAGGCTAACCCTAGAAGAGGGAAGCACGCCTGGTCCATGAGGATCTCGTTGCATTGAAGCTGAGAAATCTGTTTTGAGCTCATTGATTTCCAAGCTTGGTATCCTCCTCGACCTTTAATTGTTATAGACTTGAAACGAGAGTGCAACCATTTCCTTTTGGGTGATTTTAAGTGACCATAAACCCCGGCTTTCCATTATTACCCAAAGCGAATGTCCGGTTTGGAAAAACGTCGATTTTACCCATGAAGAGTTTGCCAGGTATGCCCAAGGCGAGCCGACTGGCGGGGGCTTCAGACGCATCGGTCGTTGAGATGATTGCCAAAGCGGTTGAGGCCAATCTGAGAATTCGGTTTCAAAACATGCACGCCTTTTTGAGAAGCACTTTTGACCTAAAACGAACCGAAATCGACATCACTTTAGATGGTTCAGGGGCCGCCATTCTTGAATCCAAAATATTGCGATTTGAAACATCTTATCAGGCCAATCCACAAAACCGAGAAGAAATAATCGAGGAAAACTGGTTGGATGCCATTGAGGACCTAAACCTTTTAACCCGACCAGAATTTGAATCTGGATTCAATCCGTTGTTTACCGAACTGCACATCCAGCTAGCGACTGAGATCCAAATGGAATCATTGATTGATTCTTTAGAGGCTCTGCCTGCAATTGGCAGTGAGATCATACTGGATTACTCTTTCGACAGTTCCGAGTGTGTCATTCGTCGGCCCGGGGCGGCCAATCGCTTACAAATTTCTGCCGACTTGTTAAAAATTGAAGCCCCTCGGGCCTGCAGGCCTCATTTACTCCTTTTAGAGTTGGCTGAATTCGATTCCGTACTCAGCTTGCTGTATCGGTAATGCATTCTATCGAGATCCGGCTTTCAAATCAGAGTCTAGCAAGTTAATTTAAGGCTAAAACGCCAACTTGCTTTTTGATAGCTAACGCAAACACAACCTTTACTTAAACCCCGTCGCCGTTACGCCTCGCACAAAAGAACGCATGAAACCCAAACTATTTTTGTATGCACCAATTTTCATTCTGGCAGTTACTATTTTGGCGGCCCAGTGCGGACTGGCTGGTTCTCTGGCCGAACCGTCGCCCAATGTCATTCTGGTAATGGCTGACGACCAAGGTTGGGGTGATATGGCTTACGCTGGGCACCCCCACTTAAAAACTCCCAATTTTGATGATGCCGCCGCTGCGGGAATCCGGTTTAACCGATTTTATGCGGCCGCTCCCGTCTGTTCTCCGACCCGTGCGAGCGTGATGACTGGTCGGCACCCCAATCGCATGGGGGTTTTTAAGTGGGGTTATCCAATGCGCCCCCAGGAAACGACCCTTGCCGAAGTCCTTCGGAAAGCCGGATATAAAACAGGCCACTTTGGGAAATGGCACCTTGGCTCCGTTCGCCGCCGCAGTCCAGCCAACCCTGGGAATAATGGTTTTGAGGAATGGCTCAGCGCTCCGAATTTTTACGACAATGATGCCGTGTTAAGCCACCGAGGAACAGCGGTGCAAACCCGGGGAGAAAGCTCGATGGTGGCCGTCGATGCTGCGATTGAATGGATCAAACTTCAGAAAACACAGCCGTTTTTGGCCGTGGTTTGGTTCGGCTCACCCCACAGTCCCCACCGGGCAATTGAACAGGACCGCAACCTCTATCTGGACCAACCGAAAACCAGGCAGCATTTTTTGGGGGAGGTTACGGGCATGGATCGGGCCTTTGGAAAACTGAGAAATTCC
>JAZABE010000989.1:0-1192 GCA_036137535.1 Planctomycetota bacterium
ATTGGCTCCGGTCATTGCAGTTTGGCCGAGAATACAATGCGTTATCGGGAATCATTGAAATGAGAGTAGCCCCAATTCGCGAAAATCCGGTCAAACCAATTCAACCGAACCGCACATACCCCAATCGCAAAATCTGCCCTGTTAACACAGGACAGAACTTTTCAAATCGTTTGGAATTTTGGCAAGCCGCTGAAAAATCGCACCCTTTGACACGACAATGACCTTCTGGAGGAGATTGGTTCAAACGCGGTATTTGGCAACCGTCCGGTAAACCCACCGAAAAACGTTAGCGTAATTCACAAGTGTGAAGTGAAGCGCGTTCCAACATTTCATCGCTGGATAGAAAAACACCACTCCCATTACCGCCAACCCGATTGAGTCGGAATCCCAATCATTGATCAAAATCGCCCCCGTGAGGCAAATTAACGGCAATGCGCCCAAACTGGCGGCAATGACCATCCAGCAAACAAGCATAAGGCCCACTACACCACACAAAAAAATAAACTGAATGGTTTTACTACCATTAATCAACAATAGACAGATCACACTGGCTGACGAGCCGATAGTGATCAACAGGACTGCCAACAAAGACGCGAATGCCATTGATCCGGCATTGCGACCCCCTAGTGCGTCACCAGTTTGGGAATAATTCAGTACGCCGACTTTAATCAACTCGGGCAGACCCACTAGAAAACTACCGAAAGCCACCAACAACCCAAAACACAGCGAATACAACAGAATCCGAGGCCAGGGAAGCTCCGCCAGGCTTTTTAAATCTTTTGCAAAATCAATAACCGGTTCAGTTAACTTGGGAGCATCGGATTGTTCACTCAACTGGTTTTTTTCAGTAGCCATATGCCTAACCCATCTTCTCCCAACGGATCCATGGACTATTAATTTCTAGGGACCGAAGATCAAAAGCCGTCTTAACGCAAGCAATTGCACCTGTCCCAAGGAGCCCTCGTTCCACCATACGACTATTGCGCCTCCCAATTCAAGGCACAGTCGGTTCTCCAATCAAACCGATTGATAGTTATCAAAAATCATATCAATTGCTTCCTGGACCGAGACTTACCGCTGGGGCGTCAATTTCCCTTTTTTTCCTTGCTGGCTTTAGACAACACCTTTAACGCGGTGCCCAGAACTAAATCTTTCCCTTTTTCCACATCGACCAACAAGTTTTTCACCTGGA
>JAZABE010000990.1:0-4682 GCA_036137535.1 Planctomycetota bacterium
CACCGCCGCCACCGCCGCCGGATTTTTTTTCACGACGCTGTTTTTTCAAAGCGTCTAAAAACTCTTCCAAAGATGTCTCGATATCTTTTTGAATGATCTGGACCAGTCGGCCAACCTCCTGTTTACCCATCATGTCTGAAACCCGAAGTAAATCTTCTTTGATTTCCATGACGATTTCCGGGAAAATAACGCTCGTCCCGTCCTCCATCAAAATTTCGTAAGCCAGCTGAGCTGACCCGGCTATCTCCTTTTCCATACCCTTAACCTTGATCAAACCCAGTCGATCTCCACGGCTAAATTTTCCAAAACTCCTTTTTTTGTTATCCAAATCATACGTCTTCTGTGAGGCGATCTGCTGTTTTGCCAGCATTTCTGCAAACCGAGCTTCCAGGCGAGCAAGTTTTTCTTCTTGGGTCTCTTCTCTCAATTGGTCGAGCCGTTTTTCGATGTCTTCAAGTGCTTTCTTGATATCTGCGATTGCTTTCTTTTGTTGCCGGTTTGCGACTTCTGCATCCTGTTCTTCCAAGGACTTTTGAGCATTCTCCATTGCCTGCTTCGCATTTTGAACATTTTGCTGCCCCGGCGTTTTTTGTGCCTGTTCACCGGACCCGGGCTGCGCCTGGCCTGTTGACGGTTCACCGGTTTGACCGCCGCTCTGGCTGCCTGATTTCATATCCTTGGCAAGTTGATCCGTCTTCTTTTTGGTTTCACCTTGTTTCTTGGCCATTTGATCGAATGCTTCCTTGGGAAGCTGTGCCAAGCGACGTTTTTCGTTTTCAAGATCACTCAACGCGTTCTTTAAATTGTCCAACGCTTTTTTCTCTTCCCGCTGTGCTTGATCAGCCTTGCCCTTGGCTAAATTATCTTCAGCGGCTTTCTGGTTCCGGGATGCTTCCTTCAGACTTTTTTCACCCGCTTCCGAAGGACGATTCTGTTGTTCGGAAGTCGAACCGGACTCCATGGGCGTCCCCGATTTAGAGTCACCCGATTTAGAGTCACCCGATTTCGGCGGTCCTTTTGAATCACCATTTGGCTTCGATCCATTCTGCAAATCACCTGACTTGGATTCTGCGGATTCCGGGTTGCCTTTTGACTCATCGGGTTGAGCAACTTTTCCGACTTTGACGTTGCCGGATTTCCCAATGTCCTCAGCAACTTTTTCGGTTGCCTTGCGAACATCGTGTTGCTTGTTGGCGATCCGATCGAGGGCACTACTTCCTTTGCTGGAAGACTCTTGAGTGTCCTGATTGATTTTCTCCTGTTGCTTGACAAGATCCTTTACTTTTTTAATTTGCTTATCAAGGTCGTCGAGCGCCTGATCTTTATTGGCAATCTTAGCTGATTCGCGTTCACCCTCGCGCTGCTCTTTGAGGATTGTCTCCAATTCCTGTTTAAACTTCTTAAGCTTGTCCAGCTCTTCCTGTTTTTTTTTGGCTTCATCCTCATTTTCGGCACGAAGTACCTTGATCAAGTCATCTAACTTTCCAATGACCTGATTCTGTGCTGCATTGGCTTCGTCCAGGCGAGACTCGTCTAGATACTCGGTGATCTTGACCATCATTGGGCGAATTTGAAATTCAGTAGATTTTTGCAACGCACTGCGTAATTTTCTTGCCTTGAGAACTTCCGCCTCAACTCCTGTCGCCTCTAACTTGTCGGCCAATGTCGAAAACTTGAGTTCGATATCTGACATCATCCGCTCGATTTGTCGCTGGCGAACGCCCAACGCACTTTTTTGCGCCTTTTCATCCTGACCGGTCGCTATCCCAAGGACAAATGAGACAATTGCAAATACCGCGACTGCGTTCCTCAAAGACTCCATCTAAAGAGCTCTCCAAACACTGAGCTGAAAATTGATACACCGACCCCAATCAAGGGGACCACTAAGACTATAACTTTTGACCATAATTATTGTTTCGAGAAACACCTCACAGATCAAATTTTTTGAAGCAATTTCGGGCGATTTTACCACCACTGGGCATTTTGGGAACCAAATATCAAATTTCGAGGTCGTTGTGATCTATTTCCCCGACTTCTGGTCTATCGGCTTACCCAGGATTCTCTGAATCACCCGCTCTCGCACCTTTGATTCTTTTCTTTTTCTCTTCCTCGGTTTGTTTCCGTAATTTTTCTTCTAGTTTCTTCGCTTCGAATACTCGGTTAATGATCTCTTGGATCCCTTCGTTCTTCTCCATCTCCTGTAAAATTGCTTCCATTTCTGCAAGGATCTGTTTTTGAATTCCGGAGGCACTCACCAGATGTTCGCTGCGTTTTTCATTGTCTTCTACTTGCCGGCGGGCCGAATCCAGTTCCGATTTCAAATTAACCATCAATTCATCAGTGATTCCCTGCATCGGGGCAATGATTTTTTCCGCATACCGAGATTCAAACTCACCGGTCGATTCATCTAGTCGATTATTGATCCCCTCGGTTAACAGGTCTTCCATACGCTCAATCACACCTTCAATGTTTTCCCCAATAATCCGTTGGCTACGCGTGTATTCAGAAATTTTCTTCTTGAGTTCCGAATAGAACTGGTCTTCAGATTCGTCAACTGTTTTCGAGTCCGCTGCGAGTGCTTCAGTATCGGTTTGCGTATTGATTTGTCGCCGATAAATCAAATCAAATTCCTGCCGGGCTTCTTTTTCCCGCCGCAGCAAGTCTGCACGGAACTCTTCCTCTGACACGACCCGCAACAAAAACTCTTTAGAGACACCTGAATTTGGGCTTGGGACATTATCGTTGTCCATGGCCACAATTGTAATTTTAAGCCCTGCCCCTTCCGGGATTTTTCCATCTTTAGGAAATGCATCCAAATCGAAAAACTGCTGAGTGAATTCAGCAGACTTTGCGGGTAAGATCTGGGAAACCTTCATCACCTCGTCCGGCTTATCACGGTCCCAGCTCCGAACCCGTTCATACTCATCAAATTGAATGACTCCCGAGTCTTTATTTTCTCCTGCATCGTCTTGCCATGAATACCTCAAGAAAAGTTCCGTCACTCCGAAATCATCGGTGACCGTTGTTGTAAAGGGAATCTTGGCTCGATTGATGACTAAACCTGAAATTCCTTTCAAAGCCGCCCTGACTTCGGGCGATTCATCCGCCTTGATCTCAATTTCAAACCCAGCAGCCCTAGGAGGTTGACGCAAGGTTGGATCACGCAGTTTGATCGTAAAACGGCCATTCAACACTTCAGCTGCTGGAATCAACACCTCAAACCCCAATTCCTGCTGGTTACGGGCAAACTCTCTCACTTCTCCAGTGTGGACCAATTGTGCAACCTTCAGTTCACAGTTTGCAACTGCATTGAATTGGATACTGCAACCATCCAAAACAGTCAGTTTCCCGCCAAAAGATTCCAAAAAATCACTGGAGTCCCGTAATGTATTCCGTGCATATTCACTTCTAACCGTTTTGACTTTTAAATGTTCTTTTAGCTTCGCCGCAAACTGACTTTCCGTGAACAAGTCAAGCTTTCGAGCAATCTGGGCATAAGTCAGTCCAGGCTTTTCCTGTTGCTCACTTTTCACGGTCTCCAATTGCTCGGCATCCAGTAACCCCCACTCAATCAGTTTCTGTCCAGTGCCTGTAATCCCAATCTGCTCTTGCCAACATTCCGGATTATCCGTTCTTGGCCCAAGATACTGATAGATCTTTTCTCGGTCAAAAACACGCACCAGGTCTCCGGGGCGAACCTCCACCGCATAATCGGGGTAAATCACCTCGGCAGATAGTTCATTGAATTGAGGCGGTTCATCAAGTTTTATCTTCAGCTTTTTTGTCTTGCCATCCCCACCACGAGCCTGAACCTCAAATTCAACAGCAACCGATTGATAAACGATTTTAAATTCACGGATGTCTGTCGATTTGGTTCGTGTCATATCGTCAACGATCCAATTATTGGACGAACGATCCCGGTAGTGCATCTTGACTTTGACATCCGGGATCTTGCTGTCATCCCGCACTCTTACCAACAGCGTGCAATCTTGACCTCGGTAAATTTTCATCACGCCATCATTAATCTGGCCCTCGGGATCGTAAAATTCGAGATAAGTGTTTTTGGCGTACTCCGATCCGTCGTAAAAGAACATTCGCCCCATGAAAACACGCAACGTAGGATCGAATAGCATCCCGAATACGAATGCGGCCAAGAGAACTGCCGAAGCCCCGCTCAGCACCATGTTGGCAAGCAACCTTTTCCCATTCAGGGCCGTACCAAAATTCAGTGATTGAGCATGGTTCGTCCCTCGTTCAATCGTTGCCTCCACCATCGCAGATGATACACCTTGTTTGACGAGATCCATGTCCCTGGAAAACTGAACTGCGCTGATCAAGCTGTCGTGTAAATTTCGATTCTGCTTTTCAACTTGCAAACAA
The DNA here is from genome assembly GCA_036137535.1 of Planctomycetota bacterium. Lineage (GTDB taxonomy): Bacteria > Planctomycetota > Planctomycetia > Pirellulales > Pirellulaceae > JABAAE01. The sequence goes on from JAZABE010000990.1 coordinate 4,381, forward strand.
AGTGCATCATCAGAAAGTCTCTTTGTGAAAGGCCGGATCAACTTGATGTAAGTAACAACCGAAATCACAATTACAGAGAGCAGGCTGATGATCACTCGCTGAGGAATATCCATTTCCAGAAAGTAATCAAGTGTGAACCCAAATAGCATCAAGCCGAGAATGGTTGGCAACAAACGACTGACACCTTCAATCAAAAGCCAGGAACCAATCTTAAACCGCAGCCCCGTCAGCTTGGAGCTAACGGCTTCAGGAATTGTTTTGTTGACTGCTTGCGACATCTCAAATTTCTGGTTTGGTGGAAT
>JAZABE010000991.1:0-7803 GCA_036137535.1 Planctomycetota bacterium
TGCCTGTCGATCAATATAGGTTAATGGTACCGCAAACCAGAATTTTATTGGTGCAACCCAAACCTGTCGGTCCAAGGAGCTTTGTCCGTAATCTAGGGTAAAGGTGACAGCCCAACCGGAACCGTCACCAATGATCGATGCGATGGTTCTTGGTATTTGCCGAGAGTCGTTTTTGGCTTGCTTCCGTTCAATCCGTACTGGACTGTTGTTTTATTTCCTGCCGTACGACTTCGAATGGAATTGGCTTAGCCAGTGTCGCATTTTTTTGGCCTATTTTATCTTTGATTCGGATTTGGAGTCGGTGGTGTCCGGGTTCAAGATTGGGGATTTGGAATCGGAAAAAAAGGTAATAGTCTTTCCGGTTGGTTTGGCATTGATCCGTGATATCCGCGAAGCTTTTGACATAGTTGGTTTCGTCAGTTTTGCCGATAAATTCAATTTGAGCGTCGAATCGGCTGGTGTGAACGGTTTCATTATCCAGGTTGGAATGAACGTCTTCTGAAAAATTTTCAAGTTCACAGTAGAGCAGGACTTCATCTCCGGCATTAAAGCATTGTGAGTCGAATTTTTTGAATTTGCCAAAACCGCTGACTTCTGTGCAAAAGTCAGCATTGTTGATTTTCAAGGCGGCGGATTGAGAGACCGTTTGAACAGCATTTCGAAGTTGTGAAATTAGGTTGGACTGGTCTTCATCGGTTTGTTCAATGACTTTTTTTAACGCGTTAAATTGGTGAGGAGGTAAAGCGCTATCCAGCAAATCAAGTTTATCGACAAGGTTGACAAAGGAACTGTCGGATTCAACCGATTTGAGAATGTTCAGAGATTTTTCCAACTTCTTAGCCTCGGCAGAATCTTTATTCAGGCTTTTGAGTTCTTCATGCAGATGGGCAATCGTCGCTTCAAGACTATCTTTCCAGGAGATATCTGATTGCCGATGAGCCTCAGGGTTAAATTCTTGCTCTGCTTCAATGGCTTGCTCTACGATAGACTGATTGTAAATGATAGGTCTTTGAATTAGGGGGAAAGTTGGAATCGGTGCAGAGGGTTTTTGAAACGGCTGTTGCTGATTGCTGTAGATCCTGATCAACTTGGCGGGTGGGTGTTGCTGGGGAGCTTCGGAAGCCGGGTCTGAAATTGATCGCCGGTGCTGTTGCTTGGCAATTGAATTCGTTTGTGAAATGCGATCCGGATCGGCGAGACTAGCAGAAGTCGACAGCTCTTTTTCAATTTTCTGCCACGAGGAAAGCTTTGCTGACGGTTTGGATGAGTTGTTTGTTGGAAGAGCGGTAGAAGTGCCTAATCGTACTTTAACACCTTCCCCCGGGTTCACCGATTTTGTGAATTGACGTTCACCGTCGGGTTCGTTTGACTCAGGGAGATAGGCCTGTAAAGCGGTTGAAATTGCAGGATCCGGATTAAAAATCGTGTTGCAGCCAAGCTGGAAAAGAAAGAGGGACAATAAAACTAGTAGTGGCAGTCGATCCATGACTTTTGGCTGGTCCAGGGAACCCAAATCTCAGACTATTGGAAAGCGGATGCTAAATGATCCGTTGGTGCGATGCAATGTCGGAACGGTCCGCTAGCAATTCAAATTTTGATCCGGATAAAGCTGCGACAGCTGAACCGTGTTACCCAATTTCGACGAGTTCAAAAATCAGTTTCTCCAGAGCGATCCTTGAACGGGGAGAGGAAGAATGACTCGCTTTCAAGGCTAGGTCACACTCCAGCAGGATCCTGTAGTATTCTCCTCCTTTTTCACGACCAATATTTTTGAGCTGCCCGATTGCTTTTTTTCGCTCGGGCGGAAAACGAAAACCGGCCTGTTCCATGACTTTTTCGACATTCATTCTTTGTTGATTGCGGCGATACCACTGCGCTTCATCAAAGGCATGGGCATAGCGACGTAGAGACCAGCCGATTTGGCCATAGAGGGCAATAGGAACTTCGCCGTTTTGCAGTAACTTGTCGAGTTGTGAGATAGCTCTTCCGGGGTGACCAGCAATAGCTGAATCAATCAGGTCCCAGATTGTCTTGGCTTGCCAGCCTCCGATGTGTTCATTGATGTCGTCTTCGGTGATTTCTGTCTGCTCTTCAAAAAATAAAGCAAGTTTTGCCAGGTTTTGGTCAAGTACACCTAGCTCTGCCCCGGCTAAATCAATCAGGTGTTCGGAAACTCTTGGCTTGATTTTGACGTGGTGGTTTTGCTTGCCCCAAGATGAAATCCACTTTGCTATTTTCTTTTGGTCGATCGATTTTCCCCTCATTGGAGCCCGGCAATCGATTTGCATTGCCAATTGATCGATTGCCTTATAGAGCCTGGTGTTGGATCGCCATTGTCCAACATCGAGCACTAGGATCCCATTATTGCTGGGGGCTGCAACGTAGTCCTCCAATTCTGAACGATTGTCGGAAACAAACGCATCAGCATCGTCAACAAAGACCACCCTGGGTTGCCCTCCACCGAAGAGTGAAACCGTATCCAGTTCATCGTAGATATCTTTGAACTGGACTTGATTTCCAGTGAGTTTGACGAAATTGATTTGACTGTCTTTGCCTTGCAGCAGTGTATCACGGATTTTGGTTGACACATGGGACTTCAGGAACGTTTCTTCTCCAAATAACACAATGATACGACTTTCGATTGTGTCGTTCGAATCCAGGAAATCAAAAGCATGAACCGTGTTAGACAATTTGACGCCAGTGTGTATTGGGGTAAGAACTAGGACTAAGTTTAGTTGACGGGTGAACCATCGGAAAAGTACACAGGGCGGTTATTGGTTGACATTTCAAAGCCAAAACTTCGACTGATTTCGTTGAGACCGGTTGGTTTCAGTCACCCTTTGTTTGAAAACCTTTTGAAATACCACTTGTTTTAGAACCCACGGGGACTTTAGCTTGCGGTTTTAGGAAATGCATGGCGTTTACCGTTTCTCAGATCTTTTGACTCCGCTGGTTCACAAGGTGTTTTCCTTGAGTTGCGGATCGTATGGTTTCACTGAAAGTTGCTACAATAGTCTCCTGAAAAGCGGGTGGGTTTGTTTTCCCGCTCGTGCAATCAATACTGTTATTGGTCGTATGGTTTAGTTGCTGCGAGGTAGATTAGATGCGTTGTCCTGTTTGGATGGCTTTCGTTGTGGTGTTTGTTTTGAGCTGGATGGGTTCGTCCAGTTTGTTGGCCCAGTCAGAATCCGTTAAACCAAATATCATCATTATCATGGCTGATGACTTGGGTTATGGTGATATTGGTTGTTATGGAAATCAGCGGATCAAGACACCGAACCTCGACCGAATGGCTAAACAAGGGCTTCGGTTTACAGATTTCCATTCGAGTGGAACCGTCTGTTCCCCAACGCGATGTGGTTTGCTGACAGGCCGTTATCAACAAAGAGCGGGAATTCCTGCTGTGGTTTCTGTCAAACACAAGCAGCTAGGCATGGCCCAGTCAGAGATTACCTTTGCTGAAGTGCTGAGAAAAAAAGGTTATGCCACTGCCTTGTATGGCAAATGGCACTTGGGGTACCAGAAAAAATTTAACCCGGTCAAACAAGGGTTCGATGCTTTTAGGGGATATGTGAGCGGCAATGTTGATTTTTTCTCTCATGTTGATCAATCCGGTGCATTTGACTGGTGGCGAGACGATGAACTCCAGGACGAAGAGGGATACACTACGCACTTGATTACCCGTCATGCGGTTGATTTTATCAATTTAAAAAAGAAGGAGCCTTTTTGTCTGTACCTCGCCCACGAAGCACCGCACTACCCATACCAAGGGCCTAACGATCAAGCCGAACGCACCGTCGGTGGAAAATTCACCAATCAAGGCAGTCGCAAAGATGTTGCGAAGGCCTACAAGGAAATGGTTGAAACATTGGACCAGGGAGTTGGAGAAGTGCTTGCGGCGCTCCAGAAAAATGGCCTCATGGAAAACACTCTGGTCTGGTTTTTTTCAGATAATGGCGCCAATCCAAAAGGAAACAATGGAGGGCTGAAAGGGTTTAAAGGAAGTGTTTGGGAAGGTGGTCATCGGGTTCCTTCGATCGCCTATTGGCCCGGAAAAATTAATCCCGGTTCAGTGACCAATCAGCTGGCCATTACCCTGGATGTTTTTCCTACCCTGGTGTCGATTGCCAAAGCTAGCGATCCTCTTATTCCTAAACTCGACGGTCTTGATCTTTCACCAACGCTGCTAAATGCAGAAACCACATTACAGCATCGGATTTTGTTTTGGGGAGCGGGAAAACAGCGTGCGATGCGGATAGGCAAGTGGAAATTGGTTTCCAATGCAAAGGGACAAGGTGGGCGAACTGCACTCTTTGACTTGGCTAAAGACCGAGCTGAGAAAACGGATATCGCTTCAGCTCATGGAAAAAAAGTCCAGGAAATGCGCAATGCTATCAAAGCTTGGGATCAAGAAGTTGGCCCCAGCGCGTTTGCCGCCGCCGAATAAAGTCTGGACAACAACTTGAACTTTACCTGCAGCTTATGGCTTGCTAGTATTCCCCGGGTTTTTAGTTGTTCCTCGCATTCTTTCAAGAATAAGAAGATGAGTATCCGGTATCTCTGGGCATCCGTTATTTTAGCTTTGGTGGCCGTTTCTGGTGGGGGTTGTACCCAAGGTCAATTTGGTTTGGCCAACAATCCAAATCCGTTTACCCAAAACCAACTGGGGAACAATCTGGGTGGGAACCAGCCCAATCAATCACTGGCTTCGACCGTAGATCAACTGAATAGCAAACTTTCCAATTTTGATTCATCGAATCAAGAGCTTCACACAGAAGTTGCTCAATTGAAACGACAACTCGCCGTGTCTGAAGACGAGAAAGATTGGTTGAAACGACAAATGGGTGATACGTTGCAACGCTACAAAGACCTGCTTTCTGCCAAGCAGGAAGTTGATGGCCGATTGACTGCAATTCAGACAACGACCAAGACCCAGACGGGTGCAGAAATTAGGGCGAATAATAGTCTGCTTGGAAAGCTCGACGAACTTAACCTTAATGGTATCGAAGCTGTTGAGGATGGTGATACAATCCGAGTTTATTTGCCATCGGATCGTTTGTTTGACTCAGGGACCTATCAATTAAAGACTACCGGTCAAGCGATGCTGGATCAGGTTGCCACTGAAATTAAGCGACATTTTCCTAGGCAGATAGTGGGTGTTGAAGGTCACATCGATGCGATAAACCTGATGGGCAACCAGTCGCTGCACCAGGTTAGTGCGACTCAGGCGCTTGCCGTTTTTGAATACTATCGAAAAACTAATAGTGTTTCGGAAAAACAAATGTTTCTTTTGGGGCATGGCGCCAACCGTCCACGCTATTCCAATGTCAATCCCCAAGCTCGGGTAGGCAACCGCCGGATTGAAATTGTGATTTACCCCGAAACCATTTGATCCAAAGGTTTCAGGGGTCCCCGGTCTTTTCTGCCCGTTTTACCACCCGGGGCGAGGCGAGTCCTCGCGGGAGATTTGCAAGCTAACTAATTCTCTAGTTGTCGATTCTCTGATCGACTCGCGCATGAAAATGAATCTGAATCCCTCTAAATTTTAAATCTGGATCGCATTTGTTTGCATTCAGTTTTGCTCGGATTAAAATGATCGCGTGGCGGATGGCATTGTTGGTGTTTATTCAAATGTGGCAAAACAGGGCAGAGAACTGATTGAAAAGGAATTCTGGTGTCGAACTTCAGCATAGGCATTGATTTAGGCACTACTTTTTCTACCGTTGCGTTTTTGGATTCCAATGGAAAACCGGAAATTATTCGGAATGAAAACGGTGAATTGATAACGGACAGTGTTGTCTTTTTTGATTCGTTGTCGGCTATGGTCGGACGGGAAGCGGTGCGAGAGGCGGAGTTTGATCCAACGCGAATTGCCAAATATGTAAAACGCACGATGGGAGATCGCTTTTATCCAAATTCAATCGTTGGTAAGGAGCTGCCACCAGAGTGCATCCAGGCAATTATCCTGAGAAAGTTAAAATCGGATGCTGAGTTAACGTTGGGGCCGATTCAGGAGGCCGTTATCTCAGTTCCAGCCTGTTTTGGTGAACTGCGGAGGAAATCAACCCAAGAGGCAGCCGCATTGGCCGGGATCAATGTGATGGACATTGTTAACGAACCCATGGCAGCGGCAATTGCCTACGGTGTTCATTCAGGGTTCTTGAATGAGTCGGCCGAGTCATCGCAAAAAGAACTGGTATTGGTTTATGATCTTGGAGGCGGGACGTTTGATGCCACGATTATGGAAATCGATGGCTTCCGATTTGATGCTATTGCGACGGTTGGCGATATTCACCTGGGTGGGGTCGATTGGGACCAGAGACTGGTGGATCATATTGCAGTTAAAATGGAAAAATAAAAAAATCTTGATTGCCGAGCGAATGCTGCGTTCATGGAAAGATTAAATCAAGAAGCAGTGAGCCTTAAGAAAACCCTGTCTACTCGAAAAGAAGCCAAGTCTTGGCTGGGTTCCCCAGGAAATTCGACTCAGTTCAAAATTAGACGGCATGAATTTGAACGCATGACGGCTGATCTGGTTGAACGCACTCGGATGGGCTGTCAACGGTTATTAAATGATGCTGCGTTGAGCTGGAAAGATCTAACTCGACTCATATTGGTTGGTGGTGCGACGCGGATGCCTATGGTCCAGGCGATGCTTGAAAAGGAGTCTGGACTTGAAGTCGATAGAACGCTTTCGCCTGAGGAAGCGGTAGCGCAGGGTGCTGCAATTTACGCTGGTGTCTTAAGGTCAGCCCAGGAATCCAGGCATGCTTTTTCCATTTCAAACATTAACTCTCATGACTTGGGAGTTTTGGGATTGGATGAAAAAACCAAATTACAGAAACGGCAGATCATGGTTCCAAAAAATTCCAGATTACCTGCCACCAGCAGCAAGCGATTCTTGACAGCAAAGGACGGGCAGAAAACCGTTGCAGTTACGCTCGTCGAGGGAGGAACGGAACAAGGCGATTTTGCAACACGGATTGGAGAATGTGTTGTCACAGATTTGCCGGATAACTTACCCCGGGGAACTTGCGTCGAAGTGACTTTCCAGTATGCAAAGGACGGCCGGCTTTCCGTGAGTGCTTTACTCCCTGATTTTGATAGTACCGCGAATATCAGGATTGATCGAGTCTCGGATCTTGAATCCCGGGAATTTGAGTTTTGGAAAAACAAGATCTTGGATTTCAAAATCGATAGTTTGATTTTGCCCGGTGAAAGCCAGCTCTCCGAAGTTCCTGGCGAAGCCCTCGAAACGGAAATGGAATTGGAGCTTGATGCTCTGTTTCAAGAGATGGAAAACGGCCAAATTTTTCATGCAATTCAGGAAAAAAGCACTCCGGAGATCCAAGTTGAAATCGAAAAGGTTGACGAAACTCAAAATCAGGGCAGAATCGAGGAAGATCAGGAACTACAAAAATTCCTAAAAGACCTAAAGTAGTGTTTTTGAAATGGAATGCTTCGCATGACAGATGAGTCTTTTGACCCTTATTCCAGTTGGCTTGGGTTAAAAACCAGTAACCGGCCTCCTAACCACTATGAACTACTGGATTTGGAGAATTTTGAATCCAACAAATCAACGTTGCTGAATGCGATTGAAAAACAGGCCTCTATTCTTCAAATGGTCAGTGGGGAAAAAGCGGGTTTTGCCCGAAAACTTCTTAAAGACCTGGGGCAGGTGCGAGATTGCTTATTAGATGAGCAGCAAAAGGCTGAGTACGACAAGGAATTGCGTAGGGAATTTTCGGTCAATGGTTTGCCAACAATTGTGACCGAGGATTCAACATCGGGAATGCCGAAAAC
>JAZABE010000992.1:0-1945 GCA_036137535.1 Planctomycetota bacterium
TGCTCCATTTGCTACCGTCAAAGGCTCGTATGCGAAGTTTTTCTGAGTCTTGGTTTAATGCTCCGTGGTAATACGCTTTGTCGAGCTGGTTGGCAGGAACGTAGACCCATTGGCCTTGCGGTCGCAAGATGCCATTGGTTTCCAATTGCCCCCCATTGTTATTAGTCCGGGAATCCTTGAACTTGTACCGGATAATTGGATAGCCATCCGGATCGGTTGCAGAAAAGTAGTCCGACAGCTTGACTTTTTCATTGGCGATGACGTCAAAACTGCTGTCTGCGCTGATTTCAGGTTTTCGGGTCGGTGCCGTGACGGAATAGAAAGTGGCCAGATCTTCCTCGCTCCAACGGCCACCATCATACACTTGGGCGGTGACCTGTTCGTGCCCCACCGTTGCACCCGCATGGTAATAACGGTTGGGGAGGTCGGCTGAATCGACGTCAAAATAAACGCCGGCACCCATGTCAACTCCGCTCAAGGAGAAGAAGCCGCCGCCAACGGGATTGAAAAAACGGTAGGTTTCGAATGGATTTCCGTCTTGGTCAAAAACCGAAGTGATTGCAGTCAGTTGGACGGAATCACCGAGTCTAATTATCGAATCCTGGACATCGATGGTGGGATCGAAATTGTTCGGCATTAATTCACCCTTAGTGGTTGTTCAAAACAAAACGCCTCTTCCGTGGACGCCTGGTCATTTGACTATGAATTTGGGGAAAAAGTTCCCTAAATAGAATATTTCCGATAGTTTTCGAGTTTAAAACTACTGCAGTTTTAAGCTGTGTACTCCCTATCATAATTACGGAAGCCAGACCCGGTTAGACGTTTTTTCACAGAAAACCCTCCTCGAATCAACAGGGTTTGCCGATAAAAACGGTTGTTTTGGCTTTTTGACCCCGTTATTGGCTTTTCTGTTGTAGCCAGTAGGGGTTTGGGTTGGCTTCTGGCTGTCAAATCGGTGATTTTGGACCGGTGTCATTCAATGGGATCAAGTGCGTCCGGTTCGAGATGACACCAAACCAATTGGGCGGAATTGCCAGTGACCGTGCCGTTTGAGCTTTTTAGGGGCTGAAAGATCGATTTTTGCCTCTAGGCTTCAAATTAGAAACTTAAGCTCAAATCGGTGTATGATTTCAGCGTCTCGCAGCAGCTATCAGATTAAGCCGTAGGCGATTAAAGTGTTCTTAAGGACTTGTAGCTGCGAATCCGTTAAGGCGGTCATGGGCAGTCGGAGTTGTCCGGTATCCCGTCCCAGCAGGTGCATTGCCGCTTTGACTGGAATGGGATTCGTCGCCAAGCCTAGCATTTCTCGGCAAAGAGGAAAAAGCTTGTGATGGGCAGTCTGGGCAGAGGCCAGGTCGCCGGAATTAAAAGCGCTGACCAGGCTGAGCAAGTCTTGGGGAACAATATTGCCGGCGACGGAGATAACTCCTTCTGCGCCTACAGAGAGCAAGGGCAAGGTCATACTGTCATCACCGCTCAGAACCGTTAATTCGGTTGAAGCGAGTATTTCGGATGCCTGGTCCATCGAGCCGGTTGCCTCTTTGACCATTGTGATATTTTCGATTTCCGCCAATCGACAGATGGTTTCGGGTTCGATGTTTTTCCCAGTTCTTCCGGGGATGTTGTAGACGCAAATCGGTAGCGAGGTTGCTTCGGCCAAAGCCCGGTAGTGTTGGTAAAACCCCTCTTGGGTGGGTTTGTTGTAATAGGGGGCGACAACCAAGGCCCCTTGAGATCCTTCTTTCTCCGCCCACTGGGTAAGGCTGATGGTTTCGTCGGTACTGTTGGAACCGGTTCCGGCCATCACCTGGATTCGACCTTCGGCGTATTGAATCACTTCCGATATGACTTTTTGGTGCTCTTCATGGCTCAGTGTTGGAGACTCACCCGTTGTTCCAACGGGCACCAAGCATTGGGTTCCAGATTCAATTTGAAATTCAACCTG
>JAZABE010000993.1:0-10634 GCA_036137535.1 Planctomycetota bacterium
CATTTAGTTTCCTTCCACGCCGATTTGGATCGCGACAATTCCCAGGGATTTGATTTCGCGAACCAGTGCCTTGGGGATTCGGTTTTGGCAGCGATGATCGACACGAAGCGTCACTCTCACCTGAAAAGGATCGTTTGCTTTTGCTTCGATCTTTTGCGCGAGATCATAGACGGTTTGGTCTAGGGTCCTAGGTTGTCCGTCGATGATGATTTGCCCATTTTGCCGAACATTGAGGATGGTTCGCGTGGGTGTCTGGTCTTCATTGGCGATTACTTTCGGTAATGGGAGTTTTTCGCTGTTGACCTTCGTAATTTGAGTGACCGTGATAAAGAAAATGATCAACAGAAAGACGATATCAATCATCGGAGTCAGATTCATCTGGATGGCATTCGATTTTTTCTTTTTACTCAGTCGCATTTTATGGGGATGTGGATTGCGGAAAGTTAGAGACAAATCAAACCGGGAACGGTCTGATTTCAAGCTAACGTTTCCTACCAAGCGGCATCATGATTCTTTCGATCCTCTTGCCTGCTTCAGCAACGATGGAGTCAATCTTGTTTCTAAAGAAGCTGTAAGCGACCATTGTTGGGATCGCAACGACCAGACCAAACAGCGTTGTGATCAAGGCTTGACCAATCCCGCCGGCCAGGTCTTTGGGTTCCGCAGTACCATCGCCTGCTGCGAGCGTATTGAAGGCGGTGATCATGCCGAGGACAGTGCCTGTTAACCCGAGCATTGGAGCAATGGCACCAATCACACCGAGAACCTCTGTTTTCCGGTAAAGTGCACCCGTGTGATCTTCGCCGGCTTCTTCGACTGCGGACTTGTACTCCGCAAATCCAAATTCGCTGGCTTCAAATCGCTCTAAACCCGCTAGGATGACGTCACTGGACATACAGTAGTTTTCCGGAATTGCGCAGAATTCGATTGCCTCAGCAATTTCGCCCCGGGCGATCCGCTGGTCAAGTTCCTGTAAAACATATTCCGGCATCAACTTGTTTTTTGAGATGGTGATCGCGTGTTCGATCGCAAAAAATGCACTGACAATGGACAATAAAATAATCGCGATAACGATGATCACCCCAAAAAGATCACCCGAGAACGCCATTCCGAAAAGGCTGCGTCCCGGCTCAGATTTTGAGCTGGTTTCATCAGACGTTGATTCTTCAGGCAAGTCTGACACAGGCGAATTCACTTGCGCGACCAAATGTGGACCGGTGTTAGTCTGCCAGGCAGCAAGCAGTACCAGGCCAAAAAACCAGATCCAAAAAGAACGTGACCCTAAGAAAAATGTTTTCACCGTTACCTCTTTTGATATCGAATTTCAGTAACCCCTACTCTGTTTCTGCGCGGCTTTTTATTTTGTCGCCTTAATTCTAAGCGGTTTTGCGTAAATAGACGACGGATAGCGAGATAATAGTTCGCTGGCGATGCTTTTTGCATTTTTGGGCAGTTCTTTACCGCTTAAAACTTTACGATTTAATACATCGTAGGCACTTTTCAACGCCGCGGCCGAGAGCGTAGGTAGCATTTGTCCATATTCGGCGTGGATTCTTAACAGATTTAACAGGCCTTCGTTTGGGTCACCCTGTTCGCTTTTCAATTCAAGCTGACCTGAAACGTAATAAAAAAGCGCCCTGTAGAGGTTCGAAGTTTTGGCGTCCAGCTGGATTTCCAAGAGTTTGCCGCGCGCTACTTCAATCTGGCTGGCGTTCGTTTCGTGGCCAGTGGCCAAGGGGAGTGTGTCCAAAAAGAGATTTTCCAAGAAGCTGGTTTTGAGCCGGTTAGACACTAGTTCTGGGGCAACTTTTCTATTGGCAGCCTTGGCCAGGCAGAAAAAATAAAAATCCAACCCGCTGGGCCGATTTTCGGGCAGATTCCGGTAGGCGGCTACGATTGAATCCCAGTTTTCGACCAGGGATTCCTTCTTGAAATCAAAGGGATTGATTAGATCGGATAAACCGGTTGCCCGATCAAATTGATACCCGAGCGAATCAATGTAACTCGCGTTTTCCTGGTTCGCATTGGCGAGCGTTACCAGCTTAAAGTGTGAGAGGGCTGCAATTTCCCACTTTCCAAGCAAGAGACTTTCGTGGAATTTTGCAATATGGACAAGGCTGGCTGTTAAGCTTTTCCGGTTTGCATAAATAGAGTAGACCTGCTCCAACTGAGTTTGGAGGTTTTCGAAATCCTGATTTTTTAGTCTTAGGCGGATTCGAAATAGGGGGTTCCCCACTTGGTCCAAGATTTTGTCGAACTCCTGTTGTTGCTTGAGCTTCGCGGAAAGGATGGTATCCAGGGTCAGTTGCTTCCCGTTCGACAGGCTAATTCCATCCGGGTCGAAAGATTCGATATTAACATCCGAGATGACCTTCAGATTTCTGAAGACGATTTCGTCGGCGTCCAACGTTTGCCCAAAACAAATCTGGGACAGCAACAGGATAACAAGCCATTTTTTGCCCAAAACCAACCGGATGCCCCGGGTCTGGTTGTCAATTGGAAAGGCGAATGATTTCGGGTTCATAATTGTGATCACGAAGGTTTTCCACGGTCACTGTTGTTATTTTATCGGGCGTGAAATTTTCAAAGGCTTTGCCATCAAGTCCTTCACTGCGGTTTAAGGAATCGACAATTTCCATGCCTTCAATAATTCTCCCAAAGTTGCAGTATTTGCTGGTGTTTGCTTCGCTGTACGGTCCGAATGTAATCATGAACATGGATCCGGCGAGGTTGGTGTTATCGTTGCCGAGTGCCGGGACGCAAAGGGTCCCTCGAAAATTACCTCGTCGTTTTTCCGGGTCGTTCCCTTCGTTGGGCAAGACGTACCCAGGGGATCCCGTCAATCGCGAATTGGGCGATCCGGACGTGGCAAACTGAAACGGAAGTACGTAAAAGAAATCCAAGTCATTGTAAAAACCTTGCCGTGCCAGTTTCACGAAGTTCTTTACTGTGTTGGGGGCATTGTCTTCATACAGTTCAATGACAAACCGACCTTTCGTGGTTTCGAACACTGCTCGAGGCAGTTTCGCCTTTTTGTCTTTCTCTCTTTGTTTGAGTTCTTTTTCCCACAGAGGTTTTAAACGCGGGATCAACTGCAATTGAAATTCAAACCCTTCGACGCCTGCCTCGTTTCGGGCCATTGCATACTTTAACAACTTTTGGGCCTCGTCGTATTCATTATGAATGAAAAGTGACATTCCAACCCTTCGCGCAATATCGGAACGGGTAATCGGTTGGGAGTTCAGTGCTTTGGCAAGTTCATAGGCCGTTGTCTGTTCTTCAGTTTTTTCTAAATCAAAAGTGAGGGAATTGATGAGGAAATTGTAGTACACTGTCCCTTCTCTTGGCTTTTCACGGTAAGCTTTTGCCACTGCCAGTTTCATTTCCCTGATCTTTTGATCTCCAGATTTTTTGGTCGCCTCATATTTTTTACGGAGATCAACACTTTCGTCATACTTTTGGGCAAGGTAATATTCTTGCCTCAAAAGCTGTAGTTCAGTGATGATTTTTTTCCAATCTTCCAGCTGCTTGTTGAATTCAGCTTCCCCGGGTTCTTGGGAAAAGGCGCTGGATCCAGGAGTAAAACCAAGACTACACACAAGGCATGAAACACAAATAAATCGTGTAAGGATACGAGTTGTCATCTGGAATGGCTAAGCGAATAGGTGTTTTAGTTTATCGAGGTCCCGGACAATCACTCGTTAGGTTCATTAAACCCGGTTTCCCCTGTAGCCCTTGTTGGACTTGGCCCGAACCCCCAGTATAACCGAATAACAGTTTTTTTGATCGTTGGGTTTCAAGAACTTCGACCAACAATTGTGCAGATTATGGCTAAAGCAAAAAAAGAACGGACCCGAAAAGGGAGAGACCTGGACAAGTGGCGAAACACTCGACCGGCTGCCCCTGCAGGCAGTGTTCGGATTATTGGTGGGCAATATCGGGGGCAGACGTTATTGTACTCTGGCGACAAGATTACGCGGCCCATGAAAGACAACGTCCGGGAGGCTCTCTTTAACCTCGTAGGCGGATACCTTGAAGATACGGTTGTCTTTGATTTATTTGCCGGGACAGGCGCGGTTGGGCTGGAAGCACTCAGTCGTCATGCTTTTCATTCGGTTTTGATTGAGCGGCATGTACCAACGTCGAGAATCATTCGGCAGAATGCCGAATCCATCGATGTGATGGGCGATGTTTCGATTTGTTGCTCGGATACTTTTTTCTGGGTTAGGCAGTTTGCCAGGGAGATTGATTCTGGAAATGTCCAATCCATTCAGTTGGATCTACCCTCTTTGCAACAAAGACCCTGGGTCGTTTTTTGTTGCCCACCTTATGATTCGTATCTTAATGAAGAAGCCAAGCTTTTACCAATGCTTGAGTTCTTTTGCCATCACTGCCCACCCCAAAGCTTGATTGTGGTTGAATGTGACGATCGATTTGACCTTGGTCTTCTTCCTGCCCCGGATCAATGGAAGACCACACGATACTCACCCGCAATCATTTCGATTTTGAAGTTCATGGGACAGCAGGCCCACGAGACTCAAGAGAAAGGCAGCCTGATCGATTCCCACTTGGAAGAAATGGAATAGAGAATGGAAATCAAAAAACTGGACAAGGTTCCCTCTTTCAAAACCAAGGACGGTTCCGAGATTCGGGAGCTTCTCGCCTATCGGAATTCTGCAATTGAAAATCAAAGCCTCGCAGAAGCCAGGGTCCCAGTGGGTGCTAAGACGATTTCACACTACCACCTCCGGACAGAGGAAATCTATTACATTACCCATGGTAATGGGCGGGTGACCATCGAAGGGGTGTCCCAGGAAGTTGGTCCTGGCGACGCGGTTGCGATTTTACCGGGAAAAATTCACCATATTGAAAACCGGGGTTCAGAAATCCTTAGGCTTCTTTGTTGTTGCAGTCCAGCTTACGAGCACGATGACACCGTGATTGTGGAATAAGTGAGTGCGTTCATCGATAACCGACCGGATGAATCCCGGTTGGAAATGTGTACAAAAAAAGCGGCCTAGGGCCGCTGGTTGATGAATTGGGGTTTGGATCCGGGTTTACTCTCTGGGCCGCACGGCACCAGTTAATCCTGAATAATCGCATCGGTCCTCATCATGCCACAGAGGATAACCTTCTTCGATTCGGGTCCGTAACATTTCAATTTTTTCATCGGATCCAGCAGGGGCGTTGGTTTCCTTAAACTCAACATCAATTTCGGGTACAAAATCTTCGTCGTGACCGTACTTCAAAATGGCCTCGAATACATTATTTTTCTTCATATTAAATTCTATCCTAGTTGGACGCTTAGATTGGCAAACCGAGGTGACCCCGTACAGGTAGCCGTGACTCAGTCGTAATTCCCCTCAGTGACAACGGCGTTAAGGTGCCTCATCGCGGCACCTCATTTTCCCGAGCTGAGCCTCTGAAAACGGGATTACCGAGCCGAGGACGGTTTGAATTCCAGCCGGGAGGAAGTCGTTTTGACCACCAGTTGAGTTGGACAAAAATATTATTAATTGGCCGATTCCAAAGTCAAGAGAATTGTTTTTAATTTTGGGCGAAAATTTCCCGCAAAGAAAGTTTGCTTTTCAATAGTTCTGTTGGTCAAAGAAATCCGGTTAGTATGACTTTTCTAAATCATCATTTTTGTTCCTTGTTTTTCCGGTGTTTTTGCTTGGAGTTGAGAGTCTCGCCGAGCGTCCTGGATCTTGGGTCGTTTGCTGAAACCAGAAGCGAAAATTCCTTAGGGGATAAAAAGCCCCCAAAACGTTTATTGAAAACGGTTCTAACTGCCAATACTTTGCGATGATTGAAAAATCGTGAAAATGGAGGAAGTCAATGTGCGGCGTGTAGCCAGATTTACCCGATTGCGAACCCCTTTTAATGAGTTGTTCACTCGATGAGACCCCAAATGTTATTCTCAAAATTGCCTGTTTCTTTTTGTTTCTTGATTGGGATTGCTGGACTGCATTTCGATGCTTCTGCGGAGGATGCCCACCTGTTTATCTTATCTGGGCAATCGAATATGGCAGGCCTTCAACCGGCCGAATCCTTCACTCCTGCCGTGGAAAAAGAATATGGAAAAGCCAACGTGATTGTGGTTCACGATGCGCATGGTGGGCAGCCGATCCGGAGGTGGTACAAGAATTGGAAACCTCATGATGGAAAAATTGCAAAGGCGAATGGAGATCTTTACGATCGCTTGATGAAAAAAGTGAATTCGGCCATCAAGGGGAGAAGGATCGACTCGGTCACGTTACTCTGGATGCAAGGAGAAAGGGACGCCCGGGAAAAACAGGGAGAGGTTTATGCTGAGAGCCTAAAAGGACTGGTGGCCCAGATTTCAACGGATTTGAAACGAGAACATGTCAATTTTGTAATCGGCCGATTGAGCGATTTTGATCTCCAGAACAAACGGTATCCGCATTGGACCAAGATCAGGGAGATCCAAGTTGAATTCGCCAAAAAACACCCGAGGACGGACTGGGTCAACACGGATGATTTAAATGATGGTTTGAATCGTCGAGGCAAGGAAATAAAAAACGACCTTCATTATTCGGCGGAGGGTTACAAGACGTTTGGAACTCGTCTTGCTGAAAAAGCCATCGGTTTAATTGGTGAAACACCAGAGGGGAAAAACGCAGTTAAGGCATTAATGCTTCAAAGTGCAGTTAACGGTTTTCAGGAGGTCAGTTTATTCCAAGATATTGATTTAAACGTCGCAAAGCCAGACAGGATGCTCGAGTTTAAAGCGGTTGGTAAAACCAAATTGAAACTCCACGTTTTTGAGCCGGTAAACCATGTTTCTACGGACGCCAAACCGGCAATCGTCTTTTTCTTTGGCGGTGGATGGGTGGGGGGAAGCCCGTCGCAATTTTACAAGCACAGCCGATACCTTTCATCCCGAGGAATGGTGGCGTTTTGCGCTGAATATCGAACCCGATCAAAGCATAAAACCACGCCTGTTGAATGCGTCATGGATGGCAAATCGGCTGTACGCTATATTCGCTCGCACGCCCGGAAGCTGGGAGTTGATCCCCAGAGAATTACTGCCGGCGGAGGATCGGCAGGAGGGCACGTTGCGGCTGCAACGGCGACGCTCAGCCAATTCGATGAACCTTCTGATTCGCTTGAAATCTCTTGTCGGCCGGACGCGTTGGTCCTGTTTAATCCAGTTTACGATAACAGCGAAAAAGGGTATGGGTTTGACCGGGTTAAGGATTACTGGAAAGACATTTCGCCGATGCATAACCTATCCAAGTCAACGCCTCCAACGGTTGTTTTCCTGGGAACCGTTGACAAATTAATTCCGGTCGAAACTGCCCGAACATTCCAGAAAAATATGAAGAAAAACGGCTGTCGCAGTGAGCTTCACCTGTACGAAGGACAGTCGCACGGCTTTTTTAATACCGGCAAGCCTTTTGTGGATACCGTTGAGAAAATGGATCGATTCTTGGTGTCCCTAGGCTATTTATCGGGCAAGCCTAACATCCGGGAAATTTTTCCGGAAGGGCCTCAGAAAAAATCTGGTAACCCCAAGAAAAGTCAAAGTAAAAGAAAAGCGGTCAAAGGTTCAACAAATTGAGCCTGTCCCAGTGTCAGCCGTCTCCCTGCTGGCAATGTGAGGGGAAGTGCGCCCAGGCAAAATGCTTCCTTAGAGTTTCGCGAAAGCATCAAGTGCTTGCTGCAGATGATCATCGCTTAGTGCGGCTGACATTTGGACACGAAGTCGGGCTTCGCCCTTGGGAACGACGGGAAACCCGAAGCCAATGACCATTACACCCATTTCAAACAGGGCTTTGCTTTTCCTGATGGCTTCGGCTTCGTCACCAATCATGATGGGAATTATTGCCGTCGGCGAATCTGGGCACTGAAAACCGAGGTCTACGAGTCCCTGCCGGAACTTGGCGACGTTGGCATGGAGTTTTTTAACGATCCCCGGGTTGTCTTGCACAACCTGGATGGCCCGGTGTGCACTGTAGGCAACGGTTGCTGGCAGGGCGTTTGAGAAAAGACTGGGACGCGCCCTTTGTTCAAGAACTTCAATGGCTTTTTCGGATGCGGCGATGTAGCCACCCGCAGCTCCTCCCAGTGCTTTTCCCAGAGTCCCGGTGATTACATCGACTTCACCGAGCATTCCAAAATGTTCTGGGGTGCCCCGGCCAGTCTCTCCCAGGACACCGATCCCGTGGGAGTCGTCCAAAACGAGTAGGGCATCGTAGTTTTGACAAAGTTTTTTGAGTTCGACCAAAGGGACCAAGTCGCCTTCCATGCTGAAAACACCATCCGTAATGACCCAGCGGCACTGCTTATCGGATGCCTGTTGTAATTTTTTTTCCAGGTCTTCCAAGTCATTGTGTTTGTAAATCTGTTTTTCAACTTTCTTGGAAACCAGCCGGCAACCGTCGATGATACTAGCATGATTGAGTTCATCTGAAAGCAGGATATCGTCGGGACCGGACAAGGTTGGAAAGAGGGCTTCATTTGCATTCCAACAGCTCACATACGTCAATGAACTTTCTGTGCCGACGAACTCGGCAATCTTGGCCTCCAATTGTCGGTGGCAGTCGAGGGTCCCGCATATAAAACGAACTGATGCCGTTCCTGCTCCGTAATCTTTCAAGCCCTGGATACCGGCCTCGATCACTTCAGGATGGTCGGCTAAGCCAAGATAATTATTGGCGCAAAGTACTAAAACTTCCCCCTTGCCCTTGATCTCGACTAAGGGACTCATGGGAGAAGTGACATCGTAAAAGGGCTTGATCTGACCCGAATCAGACAACGCTTGTATGAGTTCGAGATTTCTTTGGTCAAAGGCTTGGCTAGGCATGTTTTAATCCAATGGCATGGGGTGTCATCCTGCTCAACGTATATTTCGCAACGCCAGTTGCCAAGTCGGGATCACTTTGGTTTGCTCTGACAACGCTAACTGTCGTCTGGAGTTTCCAAATCTTGGACAAAAAAACAAAAAAAAACGGAAAATCAAAATTGGCATGCGGGTTGCATTTACTTCCGATAACTGGCTGTTTCAGCTGACAAATTTACAGAATCACAAATTGAATCAAGTGGTTTTGTTTTTTACTTTTCCTGTTCTCTAACGGAGGTTGATATGTTTAAGGCCAACAGCAAAACTGGAAACCGGTTGTCCAATGTCGTGGGTGATGTTGAATCCGTCTTTAACCATTTTCTGGATCCGGCGTGGGAACGCGCGTCAACATTTTATCCCAAGTGGGATATTGTCGAATTCGATGAAGCGTTTCAGGTGACGCTCGAATTGCCCGGTGTGCTACGGGAGGCGGTTGAGGTAGAAATCGAGCAGGGGATTCTGAGGGTGTCTGGTGAAAAAATCATCGACCGAACGGATGCGAAAGTAACGTCTCATCGATCCGAGCGATCCAGCGGGAAGTTCAGCAGGAGTATCGAGTTTGCTACACCTGTTGAAATGGACCACGTCGAGGCTACTTTTGCGAATGGACTCTTGGAAATCCGGGTTCCCAAGCAGGAGAAAGAAAAACCTCGCAAGATCGAATTAAAATACGTTTGATTTCACTGCCGATCGAAAATGAAACTCTTCCAAGGGTGACGCCACCGCTTTGGGGTGATTGGCGTCACTTTTTTGGATTGCTCTGAATTTACATTGCCCCGAATTAAGACGAAGGTGTATCCAGAACCTGACAGGTCGGTGGCGATTCAAAGGCACTTTTCAAATTCATGCAGGTCACGTTCAAACGTTTTGATTCGATCCTCTGCCAGTCGTTTGAGACCACCCAGCTTTCCAATGCCACCCGGGTTGAACTTGGTGAACATGTAGAATTTGACTTTAGGTTCGGTTCCCGACGGCCTGACGGCGATGTAGTTCCCTTTTTCTTTGAGATCCAGAAAGATTAAATTGTCCGTCGGTCCACCGAGTTCTTTTTTGGATTCACCAAAAACTTTTTGGGTGCCCAGCAGGTAATCCCGAATGCCGGCGACCCGGATACCCCCAATTTCCTCGGGAGGATTGGTCCGAAGTTCATTCATCAATAACTCCATTCGCTTCATACCGTCGGATCCTTCCATTTGAATGGTCAACAGGCTTTCGCCATGAAGCCCATGTTTTTCATAAAGAGAATCGAGGTGTTCATGCAATGATTGGTTTTGTGATTTGACCAGAGCCGCCAGTTCGGCCATGAGCAAACAGGCCACGGCTCCATCTTTGTCGCGTGCGTGCTGCCCGACCAGATAGCCGTGAGATTCTTCGGTGCCAAAAACGAAATGGTCCGGCCCTAGTCGATCCATTAAATCTCCAATCCACTTGAATCCGACCAGATTGTTGTTTTCACAGCGCACACCGTAGTGTTTGCAGAGTTCAGCGATCATTCCGGTAGTTACCAGCGTGGTGATCACGTAGTGATCAGCCGAGAGGGTTCCGGCTTGCTGGCGCTGTGACAAAACGAAGTCAGCCAGCAAGACGCCAATTTGGTTTCCATTGAAGGTTGCCCAATCGGAATGGCCGTCTGCTTCCAGAGGTGCCGCTGCCCCAAGTCGATCACAGTCCGGGTCAGTGGCCATGATCAAATCAGCTGACACTTCGGTTCCTCGTTGGATTAGGCTGTCGAAGACCGCCTTGTTTTCCGGGTTGGAAACATGGTTTG
>JAZABE010000994.1:0-3173 GCA_036137535.1 Planctomycetota bacterium
GGGCATTTACGAATCGCTCAACCCTACTCCCAATATCGATCGCCTTGCGAAACAAGGAATGCTTTTTCAGAACAGTTTTTGCACCAACAGCATCTGTGGGCCAAGTCGGGCCGTCATTCAAACCGGCAAGCACTGTCACCTTAACGGTTTCATGAGTAATGGAAATCGGTTTGACGGATCTCAACAAACCTTTCCAAAACTGCTTCAACAATCAGGCTATCAAACCGCGATGATCGGGAAATGGCACTTGGGTTCCAATCCTCAGGGTTTCGATTATTGGGACGTTCTACCTGGGCAGGGGCTTTACTACAACCCGATCCTGATTTCTCAAAAAGGACGACGTCAAGTTGAAGGTTACTGTACTGACATCGTCACCGATTTGGCACTCGATTGGCTTGCTTCCCAAAAAAACACCAAGAAGCCTTTCATGTTAATGTGCCAGCACAAGGCTCCCCATCGGACCTGGATGCCACCGTTAAGACATCTGAACACTTACGACGACGTCAAAATCCCGGAACCGGACACCCTATTTGACACCTACCAAGACAATGCCAGTACCGCCCACATTCAGGAAATGGAAATCGACCGGCACATGAATATTGTCTACGATCTTTTTGTCGAACCGCATGACGGTTGGGATCCCAACAAGGGAAAAAGCGTGGACAAATCTGGTTTCCGAAACCTGAAAACCATGACGCCTGCCCAACGCCTCGCTTGGGATAAAGCCTTCCGACCTAAAAATAAGGCATTCCTCGAGGCAAAACTCACCGGAAAATCTTTGGTTTCCTGGAAATACCAGCGTTATCTGAAAAACTACTTGCGCTGCATTAAAGGCGTTGATGAGAGTGTGGGTAAAATCATGGCCTACCTTGAAAAAAACGGTTTGGCTGAAAACACGATTGTCGTTTATTCGTCAGATCAGGGGTTTTACCTCGGTGATCATGGCTGGTATGACAAACGATGGATGTACGAGGAATCACTGAAAATGCCCTTGATTGTCAAATGGCCGGGCGTGACCCGTGCCGGGACCGTCAATCAAGACCTAGTGCAAAATCTCGATTACGCAGAGACCTTCCTGGAAATGACTCAAACCCAGATTCCCAACGATATGCAAGGGCGATCCTTGGTTCCAATTCTCAAAGGCAA
The DNA here is from genome assembly GCA_036137535.1 of Planctomycetota bacterium. Classification (GTDB taxonomy): domain Bacteria; phylum Planctomycetota; class Planctomycetia; order Pirellulales; family Pirellulaceae; genus JABAAE01. The sequence goes on from JAZABE010000994.1 coordinate 1,147, forward strand.
AACCCCTGCAGATTGGCGCAAGTCAATCTATTACCATTACTTTGAATTTCCCAGTTACCACATGGTCGCCAAGCATTATGGCGTTAGAACAGAACGGTATAAATTAATTCGGTTCTACGAGTTCGATGAGTGGGAGTTTTACGATCTTAAACAGGATCCAGATGAAAAAGTAAACTTGTACAACCACCCCGACTACCAATCCGAAATTCAACGACTCTCGCGAGAGCTAGATGAATTAAGGCTGAGTTATGGAGACACAACCGACGTCTCCGCTAAACCCATGGAATGGCGAGAAAAGCACCGCACCGCCCAAAAGCGAAGACAGTAACACTAGTTTTCCCCAAAAGCGTATAGCTTCGAGTGCGTCCGGATAAACAAGAGACCGTCGTGCAATGCTGGCGTCGCATAAACGGGTTCCCTCATGTCATTACTGGCGACCACTTTACCTTCCCGTCCAAGTTTGACAACCGAAACACGGCCTTTTCCTGAGATGGTGTAAAGGTACTCATTGGCGATGACTGGTGATGCGTAATGAGTCCCCGTCCCCTTAGTGCGTATTTTGTAAACCTGTCGCCCCGAAGACGACTCGACACAGGTCAGCAAACCTCCATTTTTGACAAAATACACCAGCCCCTGGTTTTGGATCGGTGACGGCACCTCGGGCACGCCCTGTTCAGCCAGCGATTTGACATCCGGCGCTTGCACCAACCCTTTGGCATTAGCGGGAATCGATAACAAACCATGAGTCTTGTACCCAGCGCGGTAAGCCATCATTCGTTTTAACTGCGTGTCCCATTCTTTTTTTGAAATTTTTCCACTGCGATTGGCATCAACTGAACCAAATCTTAACGTCGCTCCGTTCTGGGGAGCCTCTACACCCTCTGGTCGATGAAAGATCCAAAGAATTGGGTATTCAGTCGATTCAATTTTTTGATTGCCATTACGATCGTATTTTTGAATCAATTCCGCAAACGTTGGGAACGCTGGACGCAACGCGGGTTCTCCCATTTTGTTCCACGCCGCGACGACAATTCGATCGCCACATACGATCGGAGTACTTGTCGCTGTCGTCGCACATTTCACCAGCCAATGCTGCATGCCTGAATCCAAATCAAGCGCCTGAACCGAACGCGCCGAATGTAGAATTAATTTGTTGTTGAACACAATCGGACAAGCCGTGCAAGCCAGCTCAAGGGCAAACGGCTCTTCTTGAAAAACCTTCCAGATTTCTTGACCGGTATTTTTATCCACCGCCAACACGTAATGATCGACCACGTTGCCCCGGTACAGAAAAACTTTTTCGCCAATAATGGCAGGTGAAGTGGCATTTCCGGCATAGGATTTCGTGGTCGGCATTCGGACTTCCCATAATTTTTCTCCAGTCACCGAAAAACACACCAGGCCATAAGAGCCAAAATAGGCCACGACGCGTTGACCATCCGTCGTCGGGCTGCTGCTGGCCGGATTAAAAGAAGGGTGCCCTTTTTCAAAGCGATCCACTTTCAACGATCGTCGCCAAATAATCTTGCCTCGCCGCCGACCAATGGCAATAACTTCCACCGATTTGGCCATGCGATCAAAAGCGGTCACAAAAACATGCTCACCCCAAACGCAGGGCGACGAATGCCCGGCTGGCAAATCCAGTTTCCAGATTTCGTTTTGGCCGGGCCCGAATGTCAACGGGATCGGTTTGCCTTGATAAATCCCGCTGCTATTGACGCCCCGAAACTGAGGCCAGTCCGCCTGAACCCAACCTCCAACGACGACGTTCAGCATCCAGGCGACCAGAATCATAAAGTGTGTGTGACCCGGCAACCAAAGTGCTTGAAGATCACGACGATAGGCAATCGAATGGAACACGTTTTTCTCAAAAGAAAACAGGAGCAGGTTGAAGGACTTCATTTTATAACTTAATTACTGAAGAAATTCACTTCGGCAATGGCCGATCAAGTCAATTGCAAACAGCTGGAATTTCAGCGAACTCAAAACCAAGTCAACCACCCGATCACCCGGGAAGAAAAGGCGGC
>JAZABE010000995.1:0-4874 GCA_036137535.1 Planctomycetota bacterium
GTCAACGGAAATCACGCTAACCGCTTGCCGAATACCTCCAGCATCAATTTTCCGAACGTCGTCGCGACTCAGATGTTGCAAACAATTCCCCAACTTTGCCTCTCGACCGGGGCCGCCTGCCATTCAGGATCAGTTTCACTGTCAGACACCCTCAGCGCCATTGGCCTGACTGAAGCGGTCGGCGCCGGAACGGTGCGATTCTCCTGTGGTCGCTACAGTACAGCCGAAGAAATCAACACCGCGGCAACCTTACTCGTTACCGCCTGGAAGGAATGCCATGAGTCCAACTGAATCTCGAATCTCGACGGGTATTCCAACACTCGATGAGCACCTTGGCGGAGGCCTGTTGCCAGGCACGCTCTCGGTCATTCTGGGAGCCACTGGAATTGGAAAGACACAACTTGGAACCCACTTCACCCAAAACGACCCAACCAATCCGGGAATTACGTTTGACATGTCGGCTCGTGGTGACGGACAAAACCATTTGGGCTACGCCCAAAGAATGTACCAAGCTCGGCTCCAGCCCGTCGCCAACAACCGCCGCTTCAACGTTTCAGAAGTGGTGAACATTGAAGAAGCGATCGGTGATTACCTGCATGTTTTTGAAATGGCTGGCCAGCGAGTTACTAAGCGCGATCTGGAAATGGAACAATGGCGTGACTGGCAAGCAGAATTGAATCGGAAGCTGCACACATCAATCGGGTTTATTTATTCCAACCTGATACGAGGCCGGAATAAAATTGTGGTCGATGGCATTGAACCCGTTGATGTTTCAGCTGAATCAATCCAATTGAACCTTTTTGAATACATTTATCACCAGATTATTCGCAAGGAAGCCGAATGGGTGGCCCGCGACCTGTTCCGGCAAGATTTTCGCACCGTCGCCAACCGGGTTTCAGAATTGGCTTATGACCCTGAAACCATTTCCTGCATGGCGCTCTGGACATCCAAGGAAATGATGCTGGACGATTTAATTAAAAGGCAAATCGAAGAGGGAGATGTCATCTCCAATGCCAACACCCTGATTTTGATGGGCAAAACTCAGCTGAAAAACAAAATCGGAAGGGCATTATTCATCGCCAAACACCGAGGCAGCTATTGCAGCGAAACAATTCTTCCTTATGAAATCAAAGAGGACGGAATCCATTTTTTGCAAACTTGATTTCAACCACCAAGCCCATGGTTTCCCGGCACAACCGTTAGCACATTGCTGGATTTCACCTGACCGTTGACGTCGCCATCCGCCACAAACCGATTCCACTGAACCCACCAATACCCAGGGCCAGGTACCAAGGCAAGTGCTGACTGATTTCATACAAGGCCAATCCTGCTACCGGTCCGATTATCATCGAAACCGAAAACAACACCGTGATAAACCCCATGTAACGTCCTCGGTTATTTCCCTGGCTTAATTCGACTACGTAAACGGAGGCCATGGGAAACGCCAAGATTTCTCCAGCAGTCCAAACCAAGACAGTCATCACGCAAAACACCGAGGAGGTTCCAAACGGCAACAGCCCAAACCCGAGACAAATCAAAAACGACCCCACCGCAATCGTCTTGAGAGTCGAATGCCGTTGGACAACTTGAATGATCACCATTTCAAGCAAAACAATGACTAATGGATTAACGGCCGTGATCAGTCCAATCCGGGATTCGGAGAACCAGTACACTTCCTCCAGGTATTTGACATAGGTCGAATTAACCTGGACAAACACCACCAACGTCATGAGGTAAAACAGTCCAAACTTCAACAACTTAAGGTCTTTCCACGGAGATCCACCTTGGACCTGTGCATCTTTGCCGGGAGAACGTTTTGAAGCCAACGTCGCCGGTTTCAATCCAAACATCAAAAATAAAAGAACGGCAGTTACCAAGCATGTGACACCGTCCACCAGGAACAGCCAATCCCAAAGTTCATACTCGGCCAGGAATCCACCAACCACGGGTCCAATCGACATTCCCAGGTTGATCATCAGCCGCAACAATCCCATTGCCCGTTTTTGATTGTCTTCGTTGCAATAATCCAGACAGGCCGCATGCAGGCCTGGGCGCACGGCTTCGTTAAAAAACACGAGCACAAACAGACACATCCCAATTTCAATTCGGGTCTTTGCAAAAACCAACAATCCAAATTGCAATGCCACCAAAACCAGAAATACGATTTGCGAAGGGATCGCCCCAAAACGGTCCGAAGCCCAACCGCCAACCAGTGCTCCCAAAATCCCACCAACACCGCTCAACGAAATAACCAAACCCGCTTCATGATTTGAAAAGTCATAAACGTTGGTTAAATAAAGCACGAAAAAAACCAACGCCATGGTTCCGCACCGGTTTAACAACGTGATTAATGAAAAAGCCCAGACCTCACGCGGCAACCCGGAATAAGCTTGGCGGTAGGTGTTACCCAGACTGTTGATCAATTGATTGATGGAGCCACCCATTTCCTGCGGTTGCCTATTTAGAACCCAACCTGGGGCCAACACCGTTTTGCACAGGCACTCGGCGATGCTTCTTGACGATTTGGCAAACTACGGCCCCAAATCCCGAATCACTCAAACTAATCATCCTGGATCTCACAACTCCATCAGTAAATCCGTACCGCTTCCATTATCTCACCGCTGCAAACGAGCTTGGATCTGTTGGTCTATTTTTCGACCGCGGGCCATGGCTTCCGGCAACGCAAGACCCGTTTTCATTCCCGGCCGCTGATGCCGGGTTTCAGTCAACCAAGCATCCCTCAATATTTCCATTTTTGCCTGACTCAATTTTACGACCGATTCGTCAACTTCCAGTTTCTCATTCGGCACCAAACACTTTATCAAAGCCTTGGCAATCTGTCGGTGACACGTTGCGTTGAAATGAACACCATCCCCGGACATCGTAAACTTCGGATCCCGCTGTCTCTGGCTGTCCAGAAAATGCAGAATCGGTGTCCGAATGTCGACGACGGCATCAACCTGACCTTTCAAGGTTAAAATCCAATTAGAGTATTTCTCCAAAACCGAGTCATAATCTTCATAAATCAGAAACCAAGCAAATTTACCGGAAGCTTTATCAACTAGTTTATTTTTAGCCTTCATGGGCAATGGGTCAAAAGGAGGTGGCGTGAGCAAAACTAATTTGGCTCCGCATTTCCGAACTTTTTCAACCAGTTTCAACACTCCTTCCTGGTACGCCAAGAATCGTTTTTGGCTAAAAGGATGATAAATCCCATCGTTCATTCCATAACAAGCAACCACGACATTGGGATTCGTCTTGGCAAGCACCCGGTCCAGTCGTTCCTGAACGGTGGGGCGGGGAAAAGGATGGTCGGGTTCCGATAACCCACAACACGTTTCACTGGGAAGCCCCAAGTTGACGACTTCCACCTTCCTTGATGAGGATTTCAACAGCACATCAATATCCGAAACATAATTTCCAGCGAAAGTATTTGAATCCCCCAAAAAAACGATCCGGTCCCCATTTCGGACGAGTTGATCCATCGACAGGATCTGGGAGTCTGAAATTCCTAACAAAAGAACGCTTAATGCAAACAGCCGGCCAATCATGTTTTATTCCTGAATAAGATTCAAGACTCCAGTATACCCGGATTCGAACCTAACTGCTTCAGTGGTACAATTGCTGAATCACACCTTCCAGCCAAGCAGTCCCTCGGAGTTATTCATGTCAGTTACAGAAGAAGACATTGAACACATTTTGGTGGTACCGACCTCCAGATTTCATGAATTGGGTTATTTTCAAGGGTTCTGCGGTACACCGGAACGTTATTTCAGCGATCTCTTGAACCCGGATTTTTTTTCCTATCGACCCCGTCCTCAAATGGAAGAGGACCCTACATTCAAGCAACTCATTCCTTACGTCGTCTTCTGCTTTCAGGATGAACAGGGCCAAAAACATTTATTCTCCTACTCCCGTGGAAAAGGCAACGGCGAGTCTCGATTGACCAGCAAATGGAGTGTTGGCATCGGTGGCCACATCTCTTCAATCGACGACGCCGAAAACAACCCGTACCGCGACGGCATGCGAAGAGAACTCGAAGAAGAGGTTAACATCAACACTCCCTATACGGATCGCTGTGTTGGGTTGATCAACGACGACGAAACCGAAGTCGGAAAGGTGCATCTCGGGATTGTCCATGTTTTTGAAGTTGAAAAGCCAAATGTTTCTTCCGCCGAAACGGTAATCTGTGATGCCCAATTCCGGCCGGTCCGAGAGTTACTGGGCATGATCGATCGCTTTGAAACCTGGTCTCAAATTGTCCTCAAATCATTATTCTTAGCAGAAACCGATACCTCGCCGCGGTCGAACTAAGTTTCCAACTTTAAATTCAGCCTTCGACTTGAGTATTCCCCCAAGCCGAGTTATCGGCCATTCAATTCGCACTGGGCAACGATGGGAAATCCACCAACCGGTTTGAATCCATGATCTACCTGGATAACAACTCAACAACCCGTGTCGACCCCAGAGTCGTCGACGCCATGATGCCCTTTTTTTCGGAAACTTACGGCAACGCTGCCAGCTCCACGCATGAACTCGGTCGTTGCGCCAAACAAGCTGTCGACGACGCGCGATCGGTCATCGCGAATTCGATCGGTGCCCAACCCGACGAAATTGTTTTTACCAGCGGGGCCACCGAGTCCAACAATCTTGCCATCCGGGGCGTCTGCACTCACCGCTCAAATCGGTCCAATCGCGTCGCAACCCTGGCGACCGAACACCGGGCGGTTCTAGATCCGGTCAACCGACTCGCCAATGAAGGTTTTGAGACCATTATCTTAAGTGACACGACTCCCGACGGCCTCCTGGAATCCCTATCCAGCATGGCTGACAACCCACCGGCACTCGTCTCGATTATGGCCGCGAATAACGAG
>JAZABE010000996.1:0-4593 GCA_036137535.1 Planctomycetota bacterium
GAAGCGACTGGGTTTTAGTCCAGGATAGCTGTTCAAGAATTGAGATCGACAGGAAGTTGATCGATTTTGGCAGCGAGGATGAAATCATTTTCACTTAGCCCTCCGATTGCATGAGTCCAAAGCTCAATTGCTACGTTGCGATAGCCTTCGATATGCAAATCGGGGTGGTGCCCGTCCTGTTCTGCAACTTCCGCAACCTTGTGGAAAAAAGCCATTCCAGCCAGAAAGTTCTTGACCACCCATTCCTTGCGGATTCTTTGGCCATTTTCGGTGAGTGTCCATCCAGAGAGCTTGTCTAACTGAGAGTGTGCCTCTGCGAGGGTGCAGGCTTCGACGCCCCCTTCACAGGGAAGGCATTTTTTTTGGACAAGTTGTGTGGCGTCTTGAATATCCATAGTAGCCTTCCCAAGTTGCTCGCAGGTGCACTCGCCACTGCCTTGTTGATCCACTGTGTCAATCGATGACTGTGTCAATCAATGGATGTGGATGACCGTGGTTTTGTAGGTCTTGTCGCCGACGACGACTGAGAGAGTCGGTTCGTGGTCCATGGTTATTTCCAGTTTTTCGTCATCCAGTTCAAAAACCGAGGCTTTACCGTCTTCGTTTTTCTTCAGCGGTGGCATCTTGAAAATGTTTTTTCCTTCCTTGTCAGAAATCACGATCTCGCTGGCAGCAATTGCGATTTCATTCTTGTAGTCGTTATCGACGATGGTAATCGTAACCAAATCACCGGCATGGGCCCATTTTGCATTGAACGGTGCGTCCTTCAGCTCGATTTTGTGTGGATTATTGCCGCCAATGTGTTCTCCATGATCTCCATGAGCATGAGGTGCTGTGGCAGGTTTCGTTCCTTTGGAGTTACTTTCTGATACGCAGCCGAATTGAAATAGAATGGACCCACAAATCAAAAGAAACCATGCAGCTAGTTTCAATTCGCCAACTTTCATCTTGAACTCCGAATAAAAAAACGACTTTGGTAGGATCAGTTTAGTTTCTAAATTAATACCTCAAAAAAATCAACTCGGTTCTGGACGGCGATTTATTGAAGATTCTCTAGGTGTTTTGAGCTGGGACTTGATCATAAAACGCCTGAAAATGCAAACTAGATGTTACTAGCCTTGGGAATTCGCATGAGGTAAACTGTCTGGCTGCTGGTTTTTAGGTAATCCACCAGGCCCTGCCGAGGCAGGGAACCAAGTGTCCAAAACAGCTGAAACCTGAAAGTTGACAGGGTTCTGAACCATCGGCGAGTGACTTATGAAAAATGTAGTATGGGGATTGGTCATTCTTCTTATCATTCTTCACCAGGATTTCTGGTTTTGGACGAGTGATAGTAATGTCATGGGATTTATGCCCATCGGCTTGTTCTACCATGCTCTGATTTCGATTGGGGCGGGCGCCACTTGGTCTTTGGCGACGCTTTACGCCTGGCCCGAAGGACTTGAGGACGTGCAGCCTGAAAATGAAAACAAAGCTTGTGATGTCGGGGAAACGTCTGGCACAGAAAAAGAAGGTGGGGTGCAGTGATGGAAAATCCAGGCTTAATCCGTTTCGGGATCATCGTTGTTTATCTTTCTCTTCTGTTGTTTCTTGGGTTTTTTGCCAGCCGTCTTTTTCAGGGAACCAAAAAGGATTACATGCTGGCCAGCCATTCTATTGGGCCCTTTCTTCTGTTGATGTCCATTTTCGGAACGACCATGACCGCATTTGCATTGGTGGGATCGTCTGGAGAATCTTGGAAAGAAGGCATTGGTGTGTATGGGATGTTGGCTTCTTCCAGTGGGATTATTCACAGCCTTTGCTTTTTTGTCATTGGCGTTAAGCTTTGGGCCTTGGGTCGAAGGTACGGTTACACCACTCAAATACAATATTTCCGAGATCGCCTAAAAACGGATTGGATTGGCGTCATTATGTTTCCCATTTTGGTGGGGCTGGTGATTCCTTATCTTTTGATTGGTGTCATGGCAGGCGGTACGGTAATGAATCAAATGACTGATGGTGCATTTGCGACCAAGCAAAAACAACCTCCTAAATTTGCCAAACCTCTTGCGAGTGAAGCAGCGGCCATTGCCGAAACCTACAAGGCTGCATTGAAATCTCAGGCCAATGAAGACCACGAGGGTGTTCAGGCCAGCTTGTCCAAGGCAGCTGGTCAGATTGCTGGTCTCCAGGGAAAGACACTGCAGCAGCTCAAGAGGCCACCTCCGACCTACGGCGCCTTGCCGAAATGGTTGGGCTCTCTTTTGATTTGTAGCGTGGTCTTGGTTTACGTGTTCTTTGGTGGAATGCGTGGAACGGCTTGGGCAAACGCATTTCAGACGATCGTATTCATGATCCTGGGAGTCGTCACGTTTTGTTTTTTGGCTTTCCAGCTAGGAGCCAAGGACAAGGCCGGCAATGGTGCAGAGCCAGGGTCGGGTTTGATGGCCCATCTCAAGGGCGCAACCGAAAAAGTGACCCCTGAAATCAAGCTCAAATCAACGATTGGTCTTTGGTCCAAAATCGCCCGAGGGGCTTCTTCTGAAAAGGCGGAGGAAAAAAAAGCAGCGAATGTTTTGGCGGTGAAGGTCAAGCCGGTTTCAGCGATCAAGGAATATCGAACACGGAAAGAAATGTCGTTTTTTAAATTCCTGACCTATATGTTTGTCCCGTTGTCCGTCGGAATGTTTCCCCATCTGTTTCAACATTGGTTGACTGCAAAAGATGCCAATTCGTTTAAAACACCTGTGATTTGCCACCCGATTTTTATCATGATCGTTTGGGTTCCCTGCGTGTTGATCGGTATTTGGGGAACGACCACTGCTTATGCAGGGAGTCCCAATGGCATCCTGGTTTTTCTGGTGAAAACACAAACGGGTGCCGTACTTGGCGGTTTTTTATCCGCAGGAATCCTTGCGGCAATCATGTCATCGCTGGACAGCCAGTTTTTATGCATTGGAACGATGTTCACCACGGATGTTGTCAACCATTATGCACCGGGAAAATTTAATGACAGGCAACAGGTCTGGATTGCACGGGCGTTTATTATCGGGATTGTCATCCTGACCTACTTCTTAAGCTTGGCGAATCTGACCAGTGTGTTTACGCTTGGGGGTTGGTGTTTTAGTGGATTCTCTGCGCTTTTCCCGCTGGTGTTTGCCTGCGTCTATTGGAAACGGTTGACGACAGCTGGTGCTTATGCCTGTGTCATAGCGGTTGCGACCACATGGATTGGATTCTTCTACCACGCTTATTCCACGTCGGCGACTCCGAATGACTTTCGGGCCTACTCGGTGAAAATCGGTGAATATGAAACAATGCCTGTGTTCTGGATGGTTATGGCATCCACGGTAGCCATGGTAGTTGTTTCCCTGGTAACCCGTCCCCTGGACGAAGAGCATTTGGCTCGATTCTTCCCCAAAAAAAACACCTAGAGTGATGAATTTGGGACCAGAGGGACATTTTGGGCTGTTTTTTGGAGTTCCCACCGGGAAAAGCGGATTTTGACTTGAAAATTCAATCCGGTTTTGAATAATCAGTAGTCTTTAAGAATTAACCTTCAGGAATTTGAAATTGGCATTCAGAGGCGCTCGAAAGAACAACAAGCGGGCCAAGCAGCGGAAATCGAAATCTGCTCGTAAGGATCCACTTTGGGTCGATGGAGAACGTCCACGACCAATGTATGTTGACTATAAAGACGTTGAATTACTTAAAAAGTTAACGAATCGGCACGGCCGAATTGTGGGTCGGCGGAAAACCGGTTGTTCGGCGGCCAGTCAAAATGCCGTGAAGCAGGCAATCAAACGGGCGAGATTTTTGGCTTTGATGCCCTACGTTGGGGATTGAGTTGATCCAATTTTCAAAAACCTGTTGCGAGCCAACAGGTTTTTTTATGCGCGTTTCCGTGGGTCGTAAATCGGAAAAAATTTGATGGACTGAATTGATGGGTTAACAATGATAAAGCCATTCATTACAAATCATCGCGTTGAATTCAGAGATACAGATGCTGCTGGCATCATGCATTTTTCAACTTTCCTGACTTACATGGAGGAGTCAGAACATGAATTTCTTCGCTCGCTTGGGTTAAGTGTCATGCAGTGTGAAACGGATGGGGCTTCTGTCTCCTGGCCCCGGGTCTCGGTGAATTGTGATTACCAGGCGCCGTTGCATTTTGAAGAAACATTCGAAGTGCAAGTCTCCATCGAAAAATTAGGCACAAAAAGTGTTCAGTACCAGTTCCGTTTTGTGAAAGAGGCTCAGACTTGTGCAACAGGTACCCTGACAGCCGTTTGTTGCCAGTTAGATGATTCTGGTATGAATGCGATTGAAATTCCGGAATTGATCCGGGCGAAATTAACCCCGTTTTTGGACGATTGATTCGTTGTCGACTTACTTGCAAGAATTGACCATTCGGTTGTCGACTGGTGTGGGAAAGTTGCCTGACGCATTTAGAGCCAGGCATACCGAGTACCTTTTGCAGCAGATCAATGATGACGGTGGTTTTTCAGGTCGCGAAGGTGGGAGTGACCTCTATTACACCGGGTTTGGCCTGCGTAGTTTGGCAGTTCTTGGAGAGCTCTATGGTTCTCCTGCTGAAAAGGCGGCCGAATTTTT
>JAZABE010000997.1:0-3882 GCA_036137535.1 Planctomycetota bacterium
GGAGATTTACAAAATGATCCCGCTGACATTCCCATGATGATCAACAAGCTGGAAGAGGGGTTTGACCTGGTCCATGGCTGGCGTAAGAACCGAAAAGACAAGTTTCTTTCCCGTCGACTGCCATCTATTGTGGCTAATCGATTAATCAGCAAAACAACCGGTTTTCCCATTCGTGATCTCGGCTGCACACTTAAAGTGATGCGTGCTGAAATTGCAAAAGAACTAGAACTCTACGGCGAAATGCACCGTTTCATCCCGATTTTGGCAAATCGTCAAGGTGCAAAATGCGCGGAAGTTGAAACTCACCACCGTCATCGCCAATTTGGAACAACGAAATACGGACTGGGACGCACCAGTCGTGTCATCCTGGACCTGTTAACCGTCAAATACATCCTCAGCTACTTCGCAAGTCCAATGAAATTTTTTGGGAAAATAGGGTTATTGGCAGTTATGGTTTCATTTCTGTCACTGGCAAGTGTCATTGGCATGAAGGTGTTTGCCCAGACGGACATGACTGGCAATCCCTTTCTAATCTTGAGCGTCATTTCCGGTATGGCATCGATCCAATTTTTTAGCCTTGGCCTGCTCGGTGAAGTCAATGCAAGAATCTATTTCAACAACCAACAACGCAGTGTTTACGCCGTCCGAGAAACCCTGAATTTTGAAACCAGCTCCCGGAAACCGGCAGGAAACCAATCCACTGGCCCTCGGGAATCTCAGCGCAGCCAGGCTGCATAAGCAATGCCGACTTCGCTTCTGATCTTCCAATTGAAATCACAAAGATTCAAGCCTTTCTTTTCAGCGACTTTCTAACGCGGGCGCTCAGAACTTGTTAGAATGGCCATCGCTTTTAGAGACGCGTTGTCTGACTGCATCTAATTGTTCAGTGAACTTGGCTACCCGGTTGGTAACCCGGTGTTATTGTTCACTAGTTCCTGACTCGATGGGGAGAATTTTTTTGGCTGCCAAAGTCGTTGACCATCCACTGGTCAAACACCATTTAACCGAACTTCGCTGTACTGACACTCCTTCGTCGACTTTCCGGAGATTAATTCACCGCTTATCGACGCTTTTGGCTTACGAAGCCACCAAAAACCTGACCACCGCGGATCGGATCGTCCAAACACCAATTTGTCAAACAACCGGACAAAAACTGGATCAACGAATTGCACTGGTTCCAATCTTGCGCGCCGGCCTGGGAATGGTGGACCCTGTGCTTGATTTAATCCCTGATGCCGAAGTCTGGCATCTCGGTCTCTACCGTGACGAAACAACCGCCAAACCGGTTGAGTATTACAACAAGCTCCCATCAGACCATGTCGACGATCTGGGACTAATCCTTGACCCGATGCTGGCCACCGGCGGGTCGGCTTCATCGGCCTGTGCGGCACTGACGAAATGGGGGATTCCGAATATCAAGCTGCTTTCGATCATTGCTGCCCCTGAAGGAATCGACGTGGTTAACCGTGATTTTCCAGATGTTGAACTATTCGTCTGTTCTATCGATGAACGGCTCAACGATCAAAAATTCATCATTCCGGGTTTAGGTGATGCCGGAGACCGAATCTTTCACACTTAAATTTGAAGGCCGACTTCGCTTCGGTGCCTTGTCATTTTTCCAATGTCGTGTTTTACTGAAACGGTGCTGGTAAGAATCAAACAACTATCGAAAACGTTTGGCACGTTTCCTGCCCTGCGAGATGTCGATCTGGAAATTGAACCCGGTATCGTTTTTGGATTGTTGGGGCCCAATGGTGCAGGCAAGACAACCCTCTTAAGGCTGTTACTGGGATTTCTTTTTCCAAGCGGAGGTACTGCGCAGATTGCAGGACTCAACTGCCATACACAATCCGTGGCCGTCCATCGCAATCTATCGTACCTGCCCGGTGACGCTCAACTCTTTGGCTCGTTGAAAGGGCGAAAGGTTTTAAAGTTTTTTTCCAACTTAAGAACCGATTGCAGTTTTCAACAAGCCCTGGAATTGGCAGACCGTCTTCAACTTGACCTGTCCCGAAGGGTTGCTTTCATGTCGACCGGCATGCGGCAAAAACTCGCACTCTGTGTTTGCTTGAGCACAACCGCAGAACTGACGATCCTCGACGAACCCACCGCAAATCTTGATCCAACCGTGCGTGGAGAAGTGATCAAGATGATAAGTGAAATCAAAAAACAAGGGCGAACCGTGATTTTTTCGTCCCATGTTCTTTCCGAAATCGAGGATGTCTGCGACCGCGTCGTGATTATGAAGAGCGGCGAAATTGTCAAGGATCTGGATATGGCTGAACTCAAAAGCCGACATTTCATATTAGCCACTTGCCACAAATCCAAACTTCAAGTTCCCCAAGATCTACAAAAATTAATCCAAATTCAATACTTCAACGGCCATTGTCGAATCGATGCCCTTGGAGACCTGAAACCGATACTCAGTTGGTTGGAAAAACAGCCGATTTCCAAGGTCAGGATCGAGGGAATCGGCCTGCATACCATTTACCACGAATGCCATAACACTGCTGAATCCACTAGAAAACAACTTTCTGAGAACGTGTCATGAAGTGGGCTTTGGTCAAAAAAAACTTCGACGAATCCAAGTTGCTACTTGGAAGTTGCTTCTTGGCTGTGGTCGTGATCTGCACGCTGCGAATTTGGATCGTTAGCCAAATCGAAACCAGCAACTTCAAACAAATCATTGAATGGCTACCCGGAGATCTCGAGAACCTTTCGCCGGTTCCGTTTGCCTGGTTGGTGACTTACCCGGGTCGAATTGCATTGACGTACCAGGAGCCTGTCATCCTACTTTGCCTAGCAGTTTGGTGCATCGCGCGGGCATCAGATTGTGTTAGCGGGGAACTGGGCCGAGGGACTTTGGAAATGCTCTTGGCTCAACCCGTCAGTCGGATGCAGTTACTCTGGTCACATACGCTGGTCACGATCCTGGGTGTGGCTGTGATCTCAGTGGGGACGTTCTTGGGCCTTTGGCTGGGAATCCAAGTCACCACGATTCATGAAAAAAACTACCCCAGTCTCTCCCTGCCCATCGTTCAGCAGGAAATTCCACTTCCCTTCTTGGAAGCAAGCGAAACGGAGATTCCCATGCGAGAAAAAGCCAATGTATGGCTATTTTTTCCCGCGGCAGTCAACTTCTTTTGTTACGGAGTCATGTTGTGCGGATTCACAGCCTCCATGAGTTCATGGGACCGTTACCGCTGGAGAACCATTGGGATCGTTGTTGCCTTTCACATCTGCCAGGCTTTAACCAAGTTACTGGCAATGGCTGCTCCCGCATATTCGTGGATGCTTTACTTGTCAATTTACTCCGCTTATGAACCCGAGTCGATTGTTCGAATTGCAGATCTACAACCCGATGACACCTGGAATTTCTGGGTTACCCTCAACGGAGTCACTAGATTATCAGCAAGTGGTTACAACCTGATTCTGCTAGGATTTGGTCTGGCTGGATTTTCAGTCGCGGCCTGGATCTTTAAGCGCAGAGACCTGCCAGCCCCAACTTAAACTCTGTCGACTATCAGGCCTCTATCTCATCCAACGACACTGCATCTGGCCAACGATTCGCCACGAAACATTGCCTAAAGTGTCCCGTTGCAACCTCACTCCAACCTTGAAGCAGCTGGACCGGAAGTGGAATCCCATTCTGGTCCAAAGTGTCACCGGATCTGGCTGGCTCCCAGTCAAATTGAACTTGGCCAGCTAGCAGACCTTGTGAAGGAGACAGGCAAACCCGTTCAAGGCAATCCACCAAAACAGGACACCGCAACCCAGGATTACACGGCAAAGACTGCAGAACCGGTGTTCTTGAAAAATCACCCGGTCCGATTTCCCACCATTTCTCAATCCCAGGGATTACGCTCCGTGGCTTTGAGCTTC
>JAZABE010000998.1:0-4265 GCA_036137535.1 Planctomycetota bacterium
GGCAATATATCGGAGGCAGCCAGGCAACTTGATATTCCCAGAAGGACCCTGCAACGCAAGCTCAAAAAGCTGGCTCCCTGAGTGTGATCTCGACATGACGATCGTTTGCAACAGCTTTACATACCCCCCAAAATAGTGCGACTGTATTTCGCGTCGACGACTGCCGACAAATTAGATAGCATTCGATGTTTCCACGTTCTTCTTGGTTTCTTGCCGGTAATGGCGAGAATCATCGTTAAACTAGGTAGTTATGGCAGCTGAAGCAAGCACAATCGAGTCCCGAGAAGAGACTGCGCCCAACGATTTTTTGTTTCCCGCTTGGGTCAATAAATTGGTGATTCTCGGGTTGGCGTCTGCCGGCTTGTTCGGGGGCTACGCGGCGACGATCGGGTTTTTTGCGACCCATCCCCAGGTGATCAATGTCGGTCACATGCCAGAGCAACCTGTGCCGTTCAGTCATGCGTTGCACGCGGGAAAGCTGAAATTGGACTGCCGTTATTGCCATAATACGGTAGAAAATGCGGCGCATGCTGCGATTCCAGCCTCTGCGACTTGTGGCAATTGTCATGGGGGTAAAGACCGGGTCAAACCCGGGGCATCGTTGGCTGCGGTTCACTTGACCAGTGAGAAACTGGCTCCGCTTCGTCGGAGCTTGGAAACCGACCGACCGGTTGAATGGCTTAGGGTCCATGAAGTTCCAGGATTTGTTTACTTCAACCACTCGGCCCATGTTACCCGAGGCGTGAGTTGTGTTGAGTGTCATGGGCGAATCGACATGATGGAAGTGGTTTATCAGGCTAAGCCGCTTTCGATGAAATGGTGTTTGGATTGCCATCGGAACCCGGATGAAGCGATACGGCCGGTTGAAGAAGTCACCAATTTAGCCTGGAATCCAGACGAAGAGACGTTAAAGACAATTTATCGAGAAGAGCTGGGGAAAGCATTTGAGTCCATTTCCAAGGATGGGCATGTCCATTTTTTCAAGGATGGTGACGCTAAAGATCAGGCTGCAGGATATGAAAACCGGGGAAAACGGCACCAGAATGAATTTGCTGAAATTGTTTTCGGGGAACTCAATCAGCCGGGGAGCGCAGCCAAAGCCGATCAGGATAGTGATGGACGGATTTCGTTAAGTGAAGCCCATTCCTATTTGGATGAGTTTCGTCCAAATCCGACTCGCAAGGATTTGGGAAGTATGTTGCGTTCAGCGAAGCAGATCAAACCAAAACAGAATTGTTCTACATGTCATCGATGAGCAAAACCGCATCCAAAAACGTTCTCTATCGAAGCCTGGAAGAGTTGGAAGACGCTCCAGAATTTCAGGAGTTCTTGACCCGTGAATTTCCGGAAGGTGCGGACAGTGCGCCGGAAGGTTGGTCGCGGCGACGCTGGTTGCAGTTAATGGGTGCGTCTGCGGTGTTGGCTGGCGTTTCCGGCTGTCGATTTGAAAATCGAAAAATCACCCCTTATTCGTTCCGATCGGAAGATCGTGTGCCGGGGGAAACGCGTACCTTTGCCACGACGATCGAATGGGCCGGGAATGTTCGACCGCTTTTTGTAACCAGTTATGATGCGCGTCCAATCAAGGCGGATGGCAGTCCGCTTCATCCTTTGACGTCGAGTTCTAAGCAAGGCCGGGCATCTGCCACGGGTGCATCAGACGAAGTAACGCAAGCGTGTGTGCTTGATCTTTACGATCCAGATCGCAGTCGAGGTTGTCTGCAGAAGGTCGGAAGATATTTTGAAGAGCGATCGTGGGAGGAGTTCGGTCGAGCGGTCGGCGATCTTGGTTTGGCAGGTGACGGCAATGGTGTCTTGTTTTTGGCTGAGCCAACGACATCCAGAACTGTGGCGAACCTTAAATCAAGGCTTTTGGAGAAAATGCCAAAGGCAAGATGGTTTAGTTACGCACCTGTGAACTCTGATAATGAAGTCGCTGGTTTGAAAGTCGCATTTGGCAAGTCGCTTCGTCCTCATTTTCAGCTTGATGAAGCTGAAGTGGTTGTTTGTCTGGATGCCGATCCAATGGCTGATCATCCAGACGCTCTTAGAAACACAAGGGGTTGGTCCCAGAGTCGTGAGCCTCAAGATGCCTTGGCCAAGCACCGGGAAATCAGTCGTTGGTACGCTGTCGAGAGCCAGTTTTCACTAACCGGTGTCAATGCGGATCACCGTTGGCCAATGAAAAGCTCTCATATCCTCAGTTTTGCGGAAGAACTGAACCGAAAGATCGATGAGGTGCGCAAGGCAGCCAAGCCACTTGAACTGTCCGGGAGTCCTGAAGATAAGCGTCTTGCGATCATGGCCAATGAGCTGGTTTTTGGGACCAGTGGTAGTGGTCATTCGGGTGGAAAGTGTGTGGTCATTGCCGGGGCACGCCAGCCTGCAGCGGTCCATCACCTGGTTGCTCGTATGAATGACGCGATTGGAAGTAAGCTGGTGGCTTACACTGAAATTGCTGACACTCCATCCTGCTTGGAATCCATGAAAGAAGTTGTTCAGCGGATGGGTTCTGGCGATATTTCGACAATCGTGATGCTGGGTGGCAATCCCGTTTATGACGCTCCCGACGATGTTGGTTTTGAATCGGCATTGGAAAAAGTGAAGCATAGAATTCATTTTTCAATGGCCAAGAATGAAACAACGGACCGGTCGGATTGGCATTTGAATCAGGCACATCCGATGGAAGTGTGGTCGGACTCGGTTGCCTATGATGGGTCGATTTGCCTCGGGCAGCCAATGATTGACCCGCTGTTTGGAGCACGATCGACACCTGAATTGTTGTCACTCTTGATGGGTGATCCGAAGGAAGGTCGGGACTTGGTCCGCTCGGCGTTTGCGGAGTTAGATGAAGGCGGTTGGAGTCAATTGGTTCATGATGGGTTTGTCAAAGGTTCAGCAAAGGGTCCTGTTGCCGTTGGGGAGGTTAAGAAATGGGTTGACCTGAATCCCGGGCGATGGCGTTCGGAAGATGAACAGGTCGAGGTGGTGTTTACAGCTTCCAAATTGTACGACGGTCGGTTGGCTAATAACGGTTGGCTGCAGGAAGTTCCTGATCCAGTTACCAAGGTGACGTGGGACAATCCCGCGGTGATCAATCCGAAAACGGCCAAAGCGATTGGTGCCAAGCAAAACGAAAAAATTAAGATAGAAGTTGGTGGTAAGACCATCGAGGCTCCTGTTTTTATTCAGCCTGGACAAGCTGAAAACTCAATTGGAATTTCGATTGGCTATGGGCGGAAAAAAGTTGGCTACATTGGCGGTTCTATCGAGAATGGTATCGAACCGGTGGGCGTGGACGTGGGGCCCATTCGAAGCACTGATTCTTGGGATTTTCTCTCCAATGCAAAGGTTTCAGGCACGGGTTCCCGGCATCGATTGGCATCGACTCAAGATCATCACGCGATTGACCTGACGGGGAAGCAGGAAATTGGTAATCGGTACACCCAGCTGATTTTTGAGGGGACGTTTGAGCACTATCAGGATTTTGCCAAAGAGCATTCTCTAGCGGAACACGGCCACGATGAACACGGCCACGATGAACACGATCATGATGAACACGATCATGATGAACACGGCCATGATGAACACGGCCATGATGAACACGGCCATGATGAACACGGCCACGCTGCCCATTGGCCAGGTTACAAGCATCTTCACTTTGACAATGTGGATCCGATTCCTCGGGGATGGGATTATTCCGGAGACGTCAAATGGGGTATGACCATTGACCTGAACAAGTGTACGGGCTGCAATGCCTGTGTCGTGGCTTGTCAGGCAGAGAATAATATTGCCGTGGTGGGGAAGGATCAGGTGGCCCGGGGTCGTGAACTCCACTGGTTGCGGATAGATCGATACCTGTCAGCCAATGAAACGTTTGCCGATGCCGGAAAAATCTTGGAAGATCCGGAACCTAAAATCAGAACACAGCCTGTTACTTGCCATCATTGTGAAAATGCTCCTTGTGAGCAGGTTTGTCCTGTTGCGGCAACCGTTCACAGTGACGAGGGCCTCAATGACATGGTTTATAATCGGTGTATTGGTACTCGTTATTGCGGTAACAACTGTCCCTACAAGGTGCGAAGGTTTAACTATCTAAATTATTCGGATGCGACCACGTTTATCAAATATCCGTGGGCAGACAAGTTGTCGCAGGATGATCTAGGAATTAGGGGTTTGGTAAACAACCCTGAAGTCACCATTCGCAGTCGTGGTGTGATGGAAAAGTGTACGTTTTGTGTTCAGCGTATCCAGAATGGGAAAAT
>JAZABE010000999.1:0-2368 GCA_036137535.1 Planctomycetota bacterium
TGAGGACTGCCTGGATCATTATCCTGGTCTCGACGGTCGTGGCGGCAACTGCCTGTTATTGGCTGGTGGAAATCACCACCGAAACCGCAGAGCGACTCGAAATTGACATTTTTTTTGTGGCAGTGATTCTAGCAGCTGCTGCTTCCAGCGTTCCGGACACATTCCTTTCGGTTGCTTCCGCCAAGAAAGGCGACGACGACGGCGCTGTCTCCAATGCGTTTGGCTCCAACATTTTTGATATTTCGGTCTGCATCTCGATTCCACTTTTAGTCGCATCTTACCTGAATGGCTGGCAACCGATCCTGATTGAACAGTCGGGGGCAATTGTCGGACTCCAAGTGATGCTGGCAGTGCTAACGGTGGCCACGCTCGGCTTGATCTGGCACAACTTACAATTGACGCGCGCCAAGGCAATTTTCCTTTGCGCCCTTTACGCGTTGTTCATCGCCTATGCCGTTCTCGGCTCCCAGGGATGGCTATTGAATCACTAGGGCTCTTGGCATCCTTCTGCCCTATAGCACGAACCTAGCGGAACAACCCATTGTTTTTCAGGTTCAATGGCACGGATTCATAACCGGCACCATAATCATCACCCACGCTATGGCGTTCGTTATAGACACCATTCCCCTGTTCATCTTTTTGGTTGGGACCAACACTGTAGACCACGAACCCCTTTCCTTCCCGCCGGTAATGATAAGCGGCCTTCGCATACCGGTCGATCGGCAGTTGCCCGACAATTTTCTTGGAAAAGCCATTGATCGACGTGGGGTAATCCCCCATTTCAATTTTGTGAGCTGCCGCCGAAATCACGATAAAGGAAAGATCATCCATAACCAGTGCCCGTTTTTCCGCAGATGCCGTCTTGCTAAATGCCGGGAGAACCAACGCAACCAAGAATTGGCCCACTATTTCTCCTCGAACTTCAGGGCCGCCCAAGAGCCCCTTCAACAGCAAATCCACTGTTGGGGTTTTTATGGCCAACTGCTGGATTTCTTTTTCGATTTCCTTTAAAGCTTTTTGTTGCTCAATCCAATCAGTCGTTTGTTGAAATGTTTTTTCGTACTTATCGAACACCTGATTTCCCAGTTTCATCGTGAAAGACCAATCCGTTGATTGGCTGACAAATTTGTCAACAAGCTCCTGCATTAACGTTTGTTCTTTGCCCGACCCGATCAAAGAATCGTTGAGGCCCAAAAAACCATTAAGATCTGAAAAACCGCCTTTCATGAGGTATTGTACACAATCCAGGTACATGAACCGTTCACACCCGGATACGGCCCGGACCATACTCGACTGCACTCGGTTCTGATCGATCGTCCGACGGTATTCTAGGAGTTGTTTCGTGGATAGCCTCTCGGAGAGTGCCATTTTCTGTTCCAGGTTTTGAGCGAGCCCGACAATGGCAATCCCGACCAATTGTTCAACCAGCGTAGCACCCTTGGCGATATGATTTCCCAGTCTTCGAATTGCTATCAGGTCCTTTGTGCATTTTGTGATTTCACCTTCGCCAAGATACATCATCGAGCGCACCCCTAACGCCCTGGCAAAACTCCGGGCTTGCTGGGCCTGTGGTAACAAAGCTTGGACCACGCTGGGACCTTCGCCGTCACCGGCATCAAGCATCGGGTGATAATAGTGGCTGCGCATCGATGCTTTTTGGAGTAAGGCCAGGTGGCGTTCATTTCCCTTGACCCATTTGGCCATTGAAGGAATTTCTTCCTTTTTCCAAGGGGCCGCTCCGGCAGTGGCATAATCCTTTTGGATTGATTCTCGTAACTCGCTTGTCTGTTTCGAAGTCGAGGCCCCCTTGCTTCTGTTTCGAACCTCCTGGTCGGAAAATTCCTTCAACGTTTGAAAGTAGTCCCCTTGAAGTGGGATGGGTTTGATTCCCAGTGCTTTGCAATAGTGCTTGAGATATTTTTCGTTTCCACGAAATTCTGCCGGCGACGCTTTTAGCAATAACACCGCAGCGTTATTTTCGGGAGTGACTCCCCTGGAAAGGATTTGATTGAGCCCACCAAGGTAATCGACATAACCATCCTCGGTCAGGGGTCCATCAATGTAAGTTGTGTCCTTGCCAATCTTGACCTTGGGTTTAATTTCCTGCGCAAATCCAGAGACGGTCAGAAAAGAATACAAAAGCAACATTAAGCATGCTGGTTTTATTTTCGAATTCACGGGATTCACCTTTCTACTGGAACACAATCCGGAAAATCAAAGCCTGCCGTCCAGACTGCCAGTAGTCTAACGAAATCTTCAGAAATGAAGGATGAATCTGCCGGGTTATCAATAAAAAAACCCGAAAAAACGGGTTTGTTTCAGGGTTCGGCAGAGAGCAATCTGGTATTAATTACCAAACTTTGGAACC
>JAZABE010001000.1:0-4657 GCA_036137535.1 Planctomycetota bacterium
CACCGATTCTTGTATTATCGGGTTTTTATCATGATTCGGCCGCTGCTATGGTTGTGGCCGGTCGTATCGTGGCGGCCGCGCACGAGTAAGGTTTTACCAGGAACAACCACGACTCGGTATTCCCCAAAAAGGCAGTCGAATATTGTCTCCAGGAAGCCGGGATTTCCTATGATCAAATCGACTACGTCGGATTTTACGACAAGCCACTCACAACTTTCGAAAGGTTGTTGGAAACCTTTCTGGCGGTCGCCCCCCGTGGATTTGGCTCGTTCTGCAAGGCGATTCCTGTCTGGCTAAAAGAAAAACTCCGTCTCCCTCGGGCAATTCGCACAAACCTAGAAAACCAATACCACAAACGAATTGTTTTCACCCACCACCATGAATCCCACGCCGCCAGCGCGTTTTTCCCTTCGCCCTTTGAAGAAGCAGCGATCCTGACACTCGATGGAGTAGGTGAATGGTCCACGGCAACTTCAGGAGTCGGCCGCGGCCATCACATTCAATTGAATCGTGAACTGCGGTTTCCCCACTCGCTCGGGCTACTCTACTCCGCCTTTACCAGCTATTGCGGATTCAAAGTCAATTCTGGGGAGTACAAACTGATGGGCCTGGCTCCCTACGGCCAAGCCAGGTTTTACGATTCCATTCTTGAAGAACTGTTGGACCTCAAGGCTGATGGTTCATTTCAGTTGAACATGGAATACTTTGATTTTTGTCACGGTTCCAAGATGCCATCCCAAAAATTTGAAACGCTTTTCGGGGCGCCTCCTCGTTCAAGTGAATCAAGTTTATCCCGGATCTATAGGGATGTGGCTGCTTCCATCCAAAAAGTTACTGAAGAAATCATCCTGCGGATGGCCACCGATCTACAAACCAAATCCGGTCAGAAAAATCTGGTCTTGGCGGGCGGTGTCGCCCTCAATTGCGTGGCCAACGGGAGACTGTTAAGGGAAACCAATTTCGAAAACCTTTGGATTCAACCTGCAGCTGGAGATGCGGGTGGAGCACTGGGAACCGCATTGTTCCTCTGGCATCAACTCCTCGAGAACCCACGATTGGTGCAACTTCCCGATGCGCAACAGGGATCCTATCTGGGACCTTCCTTTTCCAGCCATGAAATCGAATCCTTCCTGGCAGGTCAGCATTCGGTTTACACGAAACTTGATTCGGATGAAGAACTTTGCCGGCAGGTCGCTAGGCACATCGCCAGCGAAAAAGTGGTCGGCTGGTTTCAGGGTCGAATGGAATTTGGTCCCAGGGCACTTGGGGGACGGAGTATTTTGGGCGATGCCCGCAGCTCGAAAATGCAAAATGTCATGAATCAGAAGATCAAATTTCGGGAGTCGTGTCGACCTTTTGCCCCATCAATCCTGAAAGAACAAGTGCATGAATATTTTGAGATGCGACCGAATGAGGATTCTCCTTATATGCTGTTGGTTGCAGGTGTTCAGGAATCAATGCGAGAAGAAATTCCCGACCAAGAAACGTCCAAAACCGACATGGACCGCTTAAATCTCAAACGATCCACCATCCCGGCCGTCACTCACGTTGATCATTCAGCACGGGTTCAAACCGTCGATCCCGTGAGACATGGTAAGTACTACCAGCTGTTGAAGGCTTTCGAAAAACTCACCGGTTGCCCGCTGATTATCAATACCAGCTTCAATGTCCGGGGTGAACCAATGGTTTGCACACCCGAGGATGCCTATCGCTGTTTTATGGCAACGGATATGGATGTACTGGTGCTGGAAAACTGCCTATTGCTCAAGGAAAAACAACCCAACGCTGCCCAAGATCTCAGAAACAAGCACCTTGAACAATTCAAACTCGACTGACCATCGGATAAGCAGATCCCAAGCCACCCGATCCTAGGATAACCCGGAATTCCTAGTTGCTAGCATTTCAGGGCAACCCGCCAAAACAACCGGAAAATGGGTTCTAGGCCCGAGAATTGGCTCTCTTGGGAATTCCTTGGCGAAAATCCAGTAAAGCTAAGTCAAAACCGTGATCGTCGCTCAAGCCACAATCGACGGTTCCCCGGATGAACCTCTCACGTCAAAGTTTCTCGGGATCTGCTGCTGGACGCTGACTCTAAAGTTTGCCTCTGATCCTAAGGTACCTTTAAAACTCAAGCCGGTTCGCCAGCCCGTCGGCAGCAAAACAGGCAACCCCAGCAGCCCCTGTTTCTCGGACAACCAAAGCTCGGTTGAATGAAACCTGTCACGGTTTTGGGAAAAGACCGTGCCCAGTGTTTCACGTGAAACCTTAACCGTTAGGTAAATAATGCCGTGGAAAGCCCTGTTCCACGTGAAACCAGCTGCCGGCAGGGAAAGATCGGTCCATTCAATGACAAAATTCGCATTCCTTCAATTGGCCAGAGTTGATACAAGTACGCCCTATTTTCAAAAACCATTTTCAAGGCGGTCAGGTTGGCCAGGATTATTTGCATTGCGAACCAAAAAGGTGGCGTTGGCAAAACAACGACCGCGATCAACTTGAGTTCTGCAATCGCCAAGGGCCGACACCAAACTCTCCTGATCGATCTTGATCCCCAGTGCAACGCCACGTCGGGCCTGGGTCATTTTCCAGCAGAGCACCACCCGTTAACAATCTCCACTTCATTTCGAGAACAACTGCTAGCAACCGCCGACGATTTTTTAAAACTCCTTCCGGGGAGCCGAAATTTCGTCGATGTCGAAAAACTGGCTGAAGGGATTCCATCCAGCAAGGAGATGTTGCAAGGACACATTGCCTCGGCGGCAAACGCATTTGATTTCATCGTCATCGATTGCCCCCCGTCACTCGGTGAACTGACGCAAACAGCGCTGACTGCTAGCACCGAAGTTTTGATGCCGATCCAGTGTGAGTATTTTGCCATGGAAGGGCTCACACAAATGATTGAATTGATTCGTGATGTGATGCACACCCAGCAACCAACCCAACTCGAATTCAGCGGTATTCTCTTAACGATGTACGATCACAATTACCAACTGACCCGTGAGGTTGACGATGAGGTGCGTGAATTTTTTGGAGATATTGTTTTTGAGACCGTGATTCCTCGCGACATTCAGGTTGCTGAGTCCGGCAGTCACGGCAAGCCGGTTTTGGATTATGCCCCGAGATCTCAAGGATCCCGCGGGTACATTGAACTAGGAATGGAGATTTTGGAGCATGTCTAAGAAAAGAAGACTGGGACGCGGACTAGAAGCCTTGCTGAGCGTAGGGACCGCTGATGACTCAGATTCCAAGGCCGAAAATGGCCCCACCCCCCAAAGTTCAACAGAGAAGCCGGAGGTGAACACACCAACCGCGGAACTCTCTGATGAAACCCCATCGATCCTCCCTTTTACCCGCAATCCCAATCCGACCCCGTCAGCAACGGGTATTCCCAAGCGGGTTTCCTCCGATCGTTTGGCTCCCCAAAGTGGCTCCTCCGCTAAGGCCAGTGCCCACCAAGAAGTCCAAGCAACACCGGAAACGACCGATTCCAGTGAGGATGTCCGGGCATCAAACTCCGCAGGGCTGTCTCTTGATGGTCAATCGTTTTTAGAGGATCACACATCGTCGACTTATGTCGAGCTCAACGTCTACGACATTGATGACAACCCCTTTCAACCCAGACGGGAATTCAACAAGGCCGAAATCGAATCTCTCGCAGAAAGTTTAAAAACACACGAGCAACTCCAACCGATTCTTGTGCGGACCACAGGAGACCGTTACCAGCTGATCAGTGGCGAACGTCGTTTACGTGCAGCGATTCACGCCGGTTGGTCAAAGATCCGAGCACAGGTTCGACAAGCTGATGACCGGTTGGTTGCAGAACTGGCCATCGTGGAAAATCTCCAGCGAAAAGACTTGAACCCAATCGAAAAAGCTCTTTCCTTTCGGCGTTACATTGAGGAGCATGGTTGTTCCCAGGATGATTTGGCTGGCCGACTCAAAATCGATCGGTCGACCATTGCCAACTTACTTCGACTACTGGAACTTCCTGCGGTCGTCCAGCAAGCCCTGCAAATCGCTCTTATTTCCAACGGACACGCACGGGCATTATTGCCCCTAGGCGAAGAACATCTGCAAGTCGAATTTTGCAACCGAATTCAACGGGAAGGTTTAAGCGTCCGCGCCACGGAACAACTCGTTCGTGACAAAATCGATTTGGAAGATGGGGTCAAACCCAAACCGCAAAGCAAACTTCGATCTCCGAGCGGCCAAATTTTAGCCTTGGAAAAAGAACTGAAAAATGCGATCGGAACCCGGGTCGAGATCAAACCTTCCAGCCGTGGAAAAGGAAAGATCCTGGTTCATTATTCCAGCCGGGATGAGTTCGAAAGACTCCGCCAGCTACTTTGCGAGCCAGGCGGCAGCCAAAACAGCGACGCAGCCTAGAAAAGCCCGAAAAACGTTGAAAAATCATGGGGATCCGATTTGACACGCGTTGCAGGAATTTTAATTGGCCACTAAATTACTTCTTTGCGGTTCTAGGCTTATGAGTCCAATGAATCGTGAAACCGCCAGTTAAAAGTTTCGGGGCGTAGCTCAGCCTGGTTAGAGCGCTTGCTTTGGGAGCAAGAGGCCGCATGTTCGAATCATGTCGCCCCGACTTTCTTCAAAAAAAACCCCGATTCGATCGTTGAGGGGTTTCTGCGATCCCCCAGAC
>JAZABE010001001.1:0-1651 GCA_036137535.1 Planctomycetota bacterium
ATGGGTGCTGCGTTACGTTTCATCGACGCATTCAGAATCATAGAATCTCTTAAAAGCGAATTTTGGCTCAAACCCTGTAGCAACTTGACCTGACGTTTCCCGTCATCGTCAGCCAAACCTGGAATCCCATCGATTCCGCGCAGTTGCTCCTGGATTTTCCGGGCTTCTGCCGATAACTGACCATAACCCGGGAATGCCAGGTTAAAAATCTTTTTCTGCTCCCTAGCTTCCGCATTGATCATGTTGTCTGGTGCTTCCAACATCCAACGAAAAGCCAAAAGCCGTCCACCAAGCGGCATTGAATTGTAAAATTGAAAACGTCGTATATTGTCCGCAATCTCGATTCCTTTTTCGTATTCCTTTCGATTCATCGCAATCTGAAACCAGCGGGCGCGGGCACCCTGAAGGGGTGAAAGTAAAAGTGTTAGAGCTTCCAGTGGCGATGCCTCCCAGTCTGCGTTGGAAGGCTCATTCAATAACTGGTTATAAAGTTCACCGGCCGTTCTTTCACTGACAACTCCATTAGCGTCCAATTGCACCGTTTTTTTAATCTGAAACAAGCGACGACTGGAAGAAGCAAACGTTTTAATCGCAGTCCCAGCATTGGCGTAACACTCTGCAACATTTCCGAGCAAAGCATTGGCCTGTGCCAATTGAAAAAAGTACCGAGCTGCCAAGTGCGAATTCATCGTGTCACGCTTGATCAGCTTCTTGGCCTCGTTCAAGAAAACAACCGCTTCATTACCAAGATTAGCTTCCACCTTGGCTTCGGATCCCATTAACAGAAGGTTACAACGCACTGTGTCTGGCAGTTTGCGAAACAGGTCACCTTGAAGAATTGCAGAAAGGGGCTGGTATTCTCCGCTATTTCCGGAAAGCAGGTGCAGATGAAATCCACGTCCAAATGCTTGCGATAAGATTTCCCATTGTTGAAAAATCGCAGCTGAAAAAGTAGTCTCCAGGTAAAGCACACTAGCAGTCTTGAATTTACCTTGCTGGGCTTGAACATTGGCCAGTTCCAGCAAAGCAATCGGCGTTAGCGGATGATCAAACCCGCGGGCCTGCGCGGCACTCTGCAACAGGATTTCGGCTTTCCCGAATTCGTAATTGGCAGCAAGTGAAATCCCTTGCAACAACTCGGTCCATGACTTCACATAAGGATGATTTACCATCTTCGTGGTTTCACAGACTTGGGCTAACGACCGAGTGTAAGGAGCGTACTTCGTAAGTGATCCCATTAATTCACGACGTCGCGCCATGGCAATCGCTGTGCATTTCATGATTTCCGCGACATCGACAAGGTAGTGCTCAGGCTGATTCACTACTCCCCCATTTTGAATATTATTCAAAATGTTTCGATCGCCGAACAAAACCTGCATGGATTTGACATTGGCAATTGAACCCGTCCTTCTTGTCACCCCCCAGTTGACCTTTGCCTTGGCAACGGCGCTCGCTTTTTCTTCCAAGGTCGCCGGGAACGTCACTCGCTGCAGCCAACCTGAATTGGCAATGTAAACATCAAGGGCATTGCGATAATTCTCCATCGCCAAGTCGAAATCCCCAACTTGGTAATAGCACTCACCGATCATCGTAAACGAACAAACCGCGTCGACCCATAACTGGGTGCCCTGTGCTGTTCCCCGCTTGTAAC
>JAZABE010001002.1:0-1963 GCA_036137535.1 Planctomycetota bacterium
TGGTCCCTATCAACCGTATGTGGATTATGCGATCAAGATGATCTCGAGCGCGCCCAAAGATATTCTAGGAGCCGCACAGTTTGATGTTGAATCACTTGATGAAATTGCAATTGATCCAAGGGCGTATGACTTTGAACACCCCGTCAACAAGCGTCCTAATTACCATTTTGGACAATGGGATCCGCACAAACTGGATGTTGCTGGCTATTTTCGCCGATTTGTTATTCAGCAGGTAACCCTTGATGCGCTGTCGTGTCGCTGTGATGTTGACGAAGCTCTGCGGCCAGAGAGGGTCTATGAAGCTGGTGCTGTTTTGGCCGGGACTATTTTGATGGCCGCGTCGATCTGTGGGAGAAGTCCTGACAGTTTCGACTCAGAAACGTCAATCGCAAAATTGTTGCCCCACATTGCGAAAATGCGGGACCAATTTTATGAATGGTTGCTTTCTACAATCAAAGGCAAGCATGGTGAACGGCTTTTGGCTGAAGCGAAAGAAAAACGGCAACCGTTTGGCGGTGCCCGTCAGCATTTGAATACGGAGCTCGCGAACTTGCGCGAAACTCAACTTGAAACAGTACGGCTTGCCTGTGTTTACGCGCGGATGGGTTATGCAGATGCGGCAATCGACCAGACCAATCGTTTGCCTGTTGCGTCGGCGAGGATTCGAACCCTGATTGAATGTAAATTGACTGACGCTGAGCAGTTGATTAGACAAGCTAGGCATGAAGAGGCTTTTGATCGTCTGGGTGATGTTGTCACACTACTGGAAGATGGAATTGAGCGAGGTGCTTTGATAGACCCTTGGAACATTCTTGGATTCGATGCGCAATTCAGTTTGTTTCCAGCAATGGAAAATAGTGTGCCAGATGAACGCGCGCACTATCTGGTTGAGATTGTCACTCAGTTATTTTCGGCCTATTCAACCTTGTGGAGTCATGTTGCTGCCTGTGACAACCAGACACTTTGTTTTCGGATTAGGGACAAGTTTGAACAAACTACCCATTGGTGGCACAAATTCGCGGCGCACGAGGTGGCAAATGTCGACTCGCCGAATGGAAAGGAAATGTTTGATGCAGCAGAGCAAGTGGCTACGGCAATGAATCTCTGGCACAAAACTGAGGCTGAATCCAGCAATGTTGCTTTTTGGGCTGAGCATGCGAATTTGTTTGGTAAACCGCGTGCCTATGAATTAATCGTTAACGCTTTACTCAAAAAAGGCGATTTGTCGACTTCGATGGCTCTGATCATGCATTGGCTCAGTCAGGCGGAGACGGTCGGCCTCGAATCATCTGATTCCTCGTTTTATTTTGTCGTCGAACAATGGGCATTCCAGATCTGCAATAAAGCACTTGATGAATACCGAGCTGGTGAACTCAATAACGCGACGGAATCGCTCAAGCTGATTCGCAAATTCATGGATTTCCTAGAAGTGAATGCTGGAAATTATTGGGAGATACCCGGGTTTTCATTGGGTGAAAAAAACACCGAAACCGAACTGGCAGCCGAGGGTGAACCCGACGAGATTTATGGAGCTGCCTACGAAGATGTTGTTTACCGGGATAGTACCGATGATGGGTTCGATGGCCCCGTTTTTGAAACGGATGATGGGCGCTTGGACCAGCTTGATATTGAATTTCGCCGTATTGAAGATCATCTGCGTTTCCATGAAAGCGTTGCAAGAATTTGGGAAACCGTGGCTCCCGTGTTTGCGGAATGTTCTTCCCGGCCAGGAGAAGAACAAGAACATGAGTTTGATGCGTGCATGGAGCTATGGGCAAAAGCGGCATTTAACAAGGTTGGCGAATTACACGGACTGCTTTTTTCCGTTGAGAGCTTAAAGCCGTCGGTGGGTATGGGTGACCAGGAATCGACCATGGAGTATGACCGCCAGCGGTTCCTCCAGGAAGGATTGTTGGATCGGATTATCCAGGTAACGGTCGAAACTAGGTATGCCATGAGAATG
>JAZABE010001003.1:0-1295 GCA_036137535.1 Planctomycetota bacterium
TACTGGGTGATCGAAACCCAAAAATTGCTGAAGAGAACCGACTACTACTACTGGTCAACGCTCACCAATCGATCGAAGCCATTTACTTACCGGCCTCTGACGGATTGGATGCGACGATACCTGCAATCAGCCACAACCGGTGTCCTGACCAGCACTGCAACGAAACCTTCTTGCGGGAACGAATCAGTCAAGAGCTATCCCGCGCCGGACCACTCCGACTCAAAGTCATCTGGGACGAAACCCTCTACGAACAATACAGCTGCCTCGTGGCGAACCCGGCCAATCTCTCATCCAGTCGGATCGGAGATCTCGGGTTTTCCGCGGAGACGCTGCCATCCGTAGCCACTGCATTCTTGGCAAATGCTTTCATTGATCAACTCCCAGTCAGCATCCCGGAACTCACCGG
The DNA here is from genome assembly GCA_036137535.1 of Planctomycetota bacterium. GTDB lineage: Bacteria > Planctomycetota > Planctomycetia > Pirellulales > Pirellulaceae > JABAAE01. The sequence goes on from JAZABE010001003.1 coordinate 407, forward strand.
GAACCTGAATCCCCGGGTTCTTGGCTCAATGACCCCGGGATCGTTAGTCAACTTCCGAAATTTCGTCCTAGAAATTTCCAAGGTAACCCCATCCATTATGAAGCTACGAGATGCGATCTGATCCCAAAACCGTTTATTCCCTGCATTGTCCCAGTATCCTTTGACAAGCAATCACTCGAACCCCCCATGGCGTTAAGGAAGTCACAAGAGTGATCGAATTTTGCCCACGACCTTTCAAACGCTTTAGCTTTTCAAAAACCGAATCGACAGGCCCCCTTTTTTTGACCTCAATAGCTCCAATCCCGTGTTCAGCCAGGTAGTTTTCGATCAACTTGATTTTCGGTTTGAGCACATCCTGAACCTCAAAGCAAGTTGCGAGTTTAGAATCCAAAGGTACATCCCCGGACAAGTAACACGATTGTTGGCATAAAACCCGAAGTCCGTTTTTCAAAGCAAACTCACCCACCAGTTTTGCCGACAACAGGCAAGAGTGGGGATCTAGGATATACCTGCCAACCCGGCTTACCAGTTCAGGCTGACAAACGGTTTTCCCTGCAACAAAAAACGTCTCGACCTGCCCATTATTCTGGATCACACTGGCCCGCACACCCGGAATTTGGGCCAACTGCCCGCCCCAGACCACTTGCTGCTTACATTCCCGATCGTGACCAATAAATTCGATCTCGTAGTCACCTTCCCACATTTCCGTGGCGGGAGCCAACTTCAAGCCAAAATTGGCGTTCACCGCCTCCAGCTTCTGCAACTGTATCCGGGAAGGCGAAAAGTTTTCCAGATCACTCGATCGAGATGGTTTTCCCGTTAACTCACTTCTTCGATCCGGATCAATATGGAAAGCATGAACACGGTCCACCGAAAACTGTTCCGCTGG
>JAZABE010001004.1:0-5570 GCA_036137535.1 Planctomycetota bacterium
GGTTTGCGAAAACGGGTGCCTTGCTGCTCTGGAAGAGACTGGCACCGACGAACCCAATGCCCTCGATTGTGAATGAACCAACCTGAAACCCACACGTCGATTGAACGCGGAACCTCTTGGCGAAGAAACCTACGTCGTTTCTTTCAGAATGTTTGGGTAGAAATTTCGATCGGGCTACTAGTACTCCTCTCGGTCGGACTCACACTCTGCGAAGTGATCACCTGGAGTGACTCGGCAAGCGAATTGTCGACATTTCAGTCAACCTCGCTTCAAAGAATCGAAATCGTCAATGACATTATTACCCTGATCTTTATCTTGGAGTTAGTGCTTCGTTTCATTGCGGCCCCCTCCAAGCGCCGGTTTTTTTTAGAGTTCTGGCTGGATATCCTTGCGGTCATTCCCCAGTTTCGAGCATTCCGCTCCTTCCGCGCAATGAGACTGCTCCGGTTGTTTCTCATCCTTATCTTTTTTGTTGTCGCAACCCGGATCGACAATCATTTCCCCACCATTTTTCGCCGGGGCACAACCGAGTACCTAGTGATGTGTGGTCTGCTGGTTGTGACGGTGACCTTCAGTACCGTATTGATGATGTCATTTGAAAAATCGACGCTTTCTGCGGACACCCCACCTGCGGAACAATTCACGTTTGAGAATTCATTCTGGTTTAGTGTCTACTCGTTATTCGCGGGCGAACCCACACCGATCACTCCGTCAACTCAGTCAGGCCGAATCGTCGCGGTCTTCGTAATGTTCATGGGATTGACGATTTTTGCAATGTTTACAGGAACCGTATCAGCTTACATGGTGGAGACATTTCAAGTGGAAAAAAACAGTTTTGATTTAGACGATGTGGAAGACCACATCATCATCTGTGGTTGGAACACAAAAACTGAGATCATTATCAAAGAGTTTAAAGCTTCTGGGCGATCCAAGCACAAACCCATTGTGGTGATTGCCGACCTGGATCTGGCCCAACAGGGCATCCCCCCTGAAATCACCAAGGAGTTTATTTTCATCCGGGATGACTTTACCCGCGTCACTGCACTCGAACGAGCGCAAATCGGCAGGGCACAAACTTGCATCATCCTTGCCGATATCAGCAACGGACGAAGTGAGCAGGACGCCGATGCCCGGACCATTCTGTCGGCTCTCACCTGTGAAAGTTTGAACCCCGCAGTTTACACCTGTGCCGAACTGTTAAACCGATCCTATGGCGGGCACCTGAATCTCGGTCGTGTGAACGACTACGTCGTCAGCGGCGAATATGCCGGGTACATGCTGGCCCAAGCTGCCATGAACCATGGCTTGATGAGCGTCTTGGACGAATTACTGACCCATCAACATGGACAAGTTTTTTTCCGTGTCCAAGCACCCGACGATTGGGATGGAAAAGACTACCTGGAGTGCATGATCGAACTCAAGAAAAAGCACAATGCCACGCTGGTCGCCGTTCAACACAAAAACGGTGAAATGAATGTTAACCCGGATGAACATGTTTTCGAAAAAGGTGATGAAATCGTGATCATGTCCAAGGGAGAAATCTCGCTTTAAGCTCACGCTTTATGTTCTGTGCAACTTGAGTGGCCGGCCGAATCACTCGGGAGCCACTGCCGGTTTTAACACCAATCGGATTTCCGACCACCTGTTTAACCCGGGACTACCTATAATTCAAAATTAAAAGTCCTGCAGACAAAGCGCCAGATTCGCTGACCCAGGGTCTTCGAACCGGCACTAACTCTTGCATGGCCTGTCATTCCAATCTGAATTCGACTATCGATGGACTCGAACGGTGCCCGAATCGGGAAGGTCGCATTTTGAGGGATGTCTTCACCCTGCTTATTCTTTTTGGTAATCAACGGGCCCCCCGTCTGGTTCGAAACGTTGGGAGGCGCTTTGCGGAGCTCGATGGGTGAAATCTCCTGGATGGTCGATTGAATTCGATGGCCGGGAATCCCCTTGAGTTCGATTTTGACGTGCTGTCCACCTGAAATAAACTCGATGAATTCCTCGTCGACCAGCAGCACCGCACGTTTCCTGCGATTCTCAACCGGAACAATCTGACAAACCGGTGTTTTTTGTTGCAAAAAAGCACCTTCGTTTGCCTTTTCAATGGGATACCCGTGCCACATGTTCAGTCGATCATCCATTTCCTGTTTCTGAACATAGCGAGGCGGAATAATCACACCCGAAACGGGGGCGCGGATCAACAGTTTCTTTTGTTTAACTTTTTCCTGGTTCAAAAGATCCTTGATTGCACTGACAGCCGTTTCAAGTGACTTCACCTGAAAACTTGCATCCGGGTCTTCCAATTCACGTTGAATCGTCTGGTTAAGTTCGGTTTCCTTGACACGAAGATTAGTTTCGAGCTTCGCAATTTCTTCTTCCAAATCCAAGTTAACCAACTCCAGAATCATGTCTCCTGCAGAAACATAATCCCCCGGTTGGAACTTAACGCCCCCAACAGCAATCATCCCCGGATAATCGACATCAACATTTTTGGCTTCATCTGACTCGATGTAAAAAGGGCATGAAATCTGGTAGGGAAACGGGATGAACAGGACACCTGCCATGACCGCGCAAACCACCGCAAATGTCGCTAGTGCTCTTGGTTTCTTCACTTTGTCTAACCTGCCAGGAACGTAAAAGAACTTAATGAGTTGAACTACCGGTTGCCCCACCAACCCCCAGATTGCCATTAACGCAACAAGTTGGCCTAAAATCTTAAGGCCATAGGGTTCCAGCAAATTATACAAAAACCAGAAAATCGCAAGAGCGATAAACCACCGGTAGGCAGATGCCGCTACCGTATAAAGCGCAAACAACCATTGATTTCCCTGCGGCAGGAAGGGGTCCGGGTTTTCAGGAAGCCCAAGACACCATTTCCCAAGTTTCCGCCGGAGAATGGTCTGAGCTTTCTGTCTCAGGTTCGGTATCTCAAGCAAATCGGAAAGAATGTAGTAACCATCGTATCTTAAAAGCGGATTGGCATTAAACAAGACGGTGCTAACGGAACTGACGAACATGATATTGAGGCAGACGTAGTTCAGCAAACCCGGTTCGGAAAACCACCAAACAAAGGTACAAATCGAGGCGAGAACAACCTCGATGTACATCCCGGCGGCGCCGATGGCTGCGCGTTTCCACTTGCTAGGCAACATCCAGGAATCGCTAACATTACAATAAAGGCACGGAGTAAAAACCAGTAGCATGATACCGATCTCATGGCATTCCCCCCCAAATCTCTTGCAGCTGAGTCCATGCCCGAACTCATGCAATACTTTGGTACAGCCGAGGATAATAAAAATCCAGAGCCAGTTTTCACCTGCAAAAAACTGCTGAAAACTCGGCAGCTTGGACGTAAACACATCAAACTGGACAATGACCAGCGTCGCGGCCGAAAGACAGATCGCCAGGCAGACAAAAAATGCAGGCAGAGCGAAAAACCAACCAATCCACCGATCCAGCCAATTCAGAATACGATCGGGATCAAATCCTTTGAAACGAATAGCCAGTACATTACTTAACGCCGCAATTCGACGCTTTTTCTTATTCTCGCCGCTCCGTTTATTGAGCTGTACACCTTGACCGGCTGCATTGGAAACAAGCAAAGAATTGGTAAACAACATCCCAATGAATTGTTGCAACTCGGCTAGAGTGATTTTTTGCGGTGCAAATTCCTTTTCAAATGCTCGCTTGATCTCATCGGCGCTGCGGGTACCATCGAGCATTTGGAACAAACGGAACTCTTCATCTTCAAACCGGTAATACTTCAGGCTCAACGGGTCTTTGACGACGTTGTACTCACGCCCTTGGTACCTTTGCCGGCTATAGCTCAAGTCCTCGCGTTTTTTTAGCCCAATCGCTCGACTGGAACTGGAAACAAGACTGCTTTGTGGGTCACTCATTGTCTAATGCGATCGCGATCAAAAATCGGTTGCAGCCTCTCTTTCTTTACTCAAATCGATAGAAAACCAAGTTAAAATCCAAAACGGGGCAAGTCAATCATCAGGCCAGTGGCAAATGATTACTTGGAACCAAGGCGTTTGGTGCCGTTTTGGCTAGAATTCCCAAAGCGCCAGTAACGAATAAAAAACATCATTCGCTGAGGCACCGTCTGGGGTACTGTCATATCGATCATTTACATTAAGTTTCAGGCTCAAATTGGTTTCTTCATCCAATAAAAACACCCAGGAACCATCCATGACCAACCGGTAGTCGGAAAAATCTTCCCAACTGGGATAGTAATCAAAGGTTGCTTCCAGTTTTTGTCTCTTCGAGAGCTGGCGACGATAATCCAGCCCAATCAACGCCTCGGGGATCCAGTGATCAGCCGCACCGCCAAATTCGCGTGAAACACCAGCACCAATCCGCCCTTTTAGCATCCGGATCTTGTTCTCGTAAAATTTCAAACCCGCGCCTGAGTTGACCGCGGCACGCAGATCGAACGGCCTGAAATCATCGTAGTAGTAGGTGTTCTTGATAAACCAGGACCAACGGGAAGCTTCCAGTGGTCGATCCATCAACTCACCAAACTTCTTTTCCCAGTCAATTGAAAACCGCACGTTCCGCGCAACTAAAGTGCTATTACTGGTGTTGTTAACCCATTTCAAACCGATTTTTGCCTCGTGGATCGAATCGGAATGTTCCAAGTCCAGTCCACCGGAAATATTCAACGTCTCCGAGTTTCCAGCTCCCCCGTTGATCCCCAGCTCAATACTATTATCCCATTCCTCCCAAGCCCACAGTCCAGAAGGTGTTTCAGTAACCACTTGGGGCAGATCTTGAAATGCACCAGAGCCCTTTTGTTCACCGGTGAAGAATTCTCCGCCGTAGACCCCGTCGATCGCCTGGCTCACGGGTTGGCCGGCAAACTTCGATTCTCCTGCTGCCTTCTCGAGAGATTGCCCTAAAACGGCCAGTGATTGTCCATACAACAAGATTACGGCTGTGAGCAAACCCAGCCAAGGAAATTTCATTTTGTCTCTAAGAAGATCTGCAAACAAAACCATTCGACCCGGAAAGCGTCAAAGCAGGGCGAACCTCGTAAAATTCGGCCACAGTTTTTAGCAATTCAGTCCCTGGGTATCAAGGTGAACTGAATGTCTGCTTTGCTAGCAAAATCCGTGCAGAGTTCCCTCTCCAAGCCTTGAGAGCCAGTTCATTCACGGAATGCGATTGGCGAAAAACCATCATCAACTTAAACTCTTCCGTTTCAATGGGTGAAAACAGATGTCGATTTCACTCGCGCAGACTTCTCATTGGTGGATAAGAGACATGGATGTTTCAATTGTAATCCCGATTTACAACGAGACCGAAAACTTGGACTTGTTGTACGGTGAGCTCACCACGGTGATCGACCAAGAACTGAAACAATACGAAATCATTCTTGTCGATGATGGGTCATCGGATGGCACAACCGAAAAAATCAAACTTTTAGCGGCTGAAGACACAAGAATCAAACCAGTCTTACTCCGCAGAAATTTTGGTCAAACGGCCGCGATGAAGGCGGGCATTGACTTTGCCACCGCGCCTATCATTGTGACGATGGATGGAGATTTACAAAATGATCC